>PAWI01000021.1 GCA_002713485.1 Acidimicrobiaceae bacterium | reverse complement strand
CCGAACTCGCCTGTCGGCCATGAAATAGTGAACATAGGGAATTTGAATCCCCCAGAAGCCATAGCTTGTGCCCCAAGGCCGTATGCCTTTCGCAAAACGATAGTCCCAGTTGGAACTGAAACAGATCTAGCGTTGACGAACATTCTGCTTACATGCCTCACTAAAGCTGTCTTTTCAGCTTCGGGGCCAACCATAAAACCTGGCGTATCGCACAAACTAATTATGGGAAGATCATATGAATCNCATAGTTGCATGAATCGTGATGCTTTATCTGCNGCATCAGCATCAATTGCTCCCCCTAGATGATTNGGATTATTTGCAATAACACCAATCGGTTTCCCTTCNATNCGANCCAGCGATGTGATAATGCCGATGCCNAAATCTTTTCTCAANTCAAGCACNGAATCAGTATCAAAGAGGNCGTNAATAACTTTCCTGATGTCATATGCTCTTANTCTGNTTTCAGGCACTAAGTGGCGNAGAGTACGCTGNTCTTGNANATCCCAATCACTGGTTTCACCTTGAAAATANGATAGNTANTTCTTCGCTACCTGGACTGCTTCCCGTTCATCTTGAACAACAATATCGACCACACCGTTTGCTTTCTGAATTTCCACAGGNCCTANTTCGGANGGGTGATATGTNCCCAAACCTCCGCCTTCAATCATCGCAGGTCCACCCATACCAATATTTGCACCTTCTGTTGCGATGATTACATCACAACAGCCTAGNATTGCAGCATTTCCAGCGAAACAAAANCCTGAGGTGATACCTACGAGCGGAACNTGACCTGAGAGGTCAGCCCACAANCCAAAAGCTAAGCAATCTAACCCNGCAACTTGCAATCCATCGGTGTCACCAGGTCTTCCCCCACCNCCCTCTGTAAAAAAGATTACGGGNAGTTTCCACTTCTTAGCTATNTCGAATAGTCGGTCTTTTTTTCTATGATTCTGNCCTCCTTGAGTTCCTGCTAGNACNGAATAGTCATAGGAGATAACCACACACTGTGTCTTGTCCACTTCAAATAAATCTGAATTGATTTCAGCAAGACCTCCGACCATGCCATCAGCGGGTGTGTTTAAAATTAAATCCTCTATTGATCGGCGCTTACGCTGGGGAGCAATAACTAAAGGTCCATATTCTACGAAGTTTCCATTATCAATTAGATCAGCGATGTTTTCTCTAGCGGTTCTTTGTCCTTTTTTATGGCGTTTCTCAACTGCATCTTTCCGTCTGTGATCTTTTCCAATATCATGNCGCTCCATCGTTTCGGCAAGATCAGGCCTAACATGGGCTAGATCAATCTCTTGATTGGTTATGTCGTTGCGTACAGCGGTTTCTTTCTCCTCGAAGGAAAGAAGAATTTCTGCTTCTTCAACCATTTGCCCAGCCTCAATGAAAACCCTCGTAACTAACCCACCAGATGGAGCCAGCACTTCATGTTCCATTTTCATGGACTCTAGTAGTACAACTCTCTGCCCTTCAGTTATTTGGTCACCAACTTCTACATCAACAATTAAAACTGTTCCTTGAAGCGGGGAACCCAGATCCGAAGACACCTATCAGCTTTCGTCTGGTGGCTTAGGTAGCTGGTTCGTATAGGTTGGTAGGTCAAAATAGTCGCGCCACAAGATGATTTGTCCATCTTTGACCTCAAATATCCCTGCACAAGGCATTTCAACCCATCCATGAGGCCATAAGAACTTGTCTAATCGTTCATTCATTACAACTGAACCAGAAGATACCTGACGGATTGTAATCCAATCTATTTCAGCGCATCTTTCCATCATGGGACCAAGCTGAGCAAGTATGGTTTCACGACCAAATACCTTCCCCATAGGCACATTGTCATATTCGCAATTTTCTGAGAGCAAATTAGTAGCCCCTACTAAGTCGCTCTGATTAATCAGATCAATAAATTTTGTAACTACCTCTTCAGGTGTTGCCTCATTCATGGTGCCTCTCCTTCCCATCGGTCCCAATGAAGAACTGTCTCGAGCGGAGGTCTTTTAGCAGGTTTAAAGTTTGTGCCTTTGGAATATCCACATGTAATTAATGCACACTGGGTATAGCTTTGATAGTCAATACCCAGAACCTCAGCAGCTTGCTCTTCAAACATCAAATGTATAGTTGTCCAAGCTGTCCCTAAGCCTCTTTCCCGAGCAGCCAACATAAAACTCCATGCACCGGGAAGTATAGAGCCCAACATCGCAGCCGAGGCCATTGATGGAAGACCTTCAAAACGGCCAGGCAAAATTGGGATCATCATTACGGGAACTTTTTCAAAGTTCTTAGCAAGATATGTTGCTGAGTCTAGGACTCGACTCTGCTGCAATATTCGGTCTTCATCAACACCCTTATACGCTGTTTGGACATTCCCTTCCATTTGGCTGTAAAGCTCCCACCCTTGCTGATACAGCTTGGCAAGAGCTGCTCTTTGGTCTGAATCTGTAACGACAAGCCATTGCCAACTCTGAGAATTAGAGCCTGTTGGTGATTGTAGAGCGGCTTCTAGACATTCTTTAATTACTTCTGGTTCAACTGGTTTATCAAAATCTAAGCGTTTACGAACAGCTCTGGTAGTAGCCAGGACTTCGTCTACTGATAAGTTAAGTTTCATTATTTCTCCTTAATTTCCTTGATCTTGGTCGTTTTCTAATCTTGCTTGATATTGATACGCCCTATGTGTTCGGCCGCCAGCAACAAGTAAATTCCTTCCAGTTATCCACCTTGATGCAGAGCTTGAGAGAAAGACGACAGCAGCTGCAATATCATCTGGAGTTCCAAGGAACCCTAGAGGAATAGTTGCAGCTATCTCTTCTTCAGCTCCATCTGCACCTAAAACTTCTGCGAAAGCTTCTGTAACCACCGGACCTGGGGAAACCGCATTAACGCGAATTTTAGGTGCTAGCTCAATCGCTAGCGTCTCAGTCATATTTAACATTCCGGCTTTTGCCGCTGCATAGGGTCCGGTGAAAGGAGATCCCCTCATACCTGCTCCTGATGAGATATTAACGATTGCCCCACCNCTTTCCATCCGTTTCGCAGCAGCCTTGGNCCCCTGAAATGCNGTAGTCAAATTCAGTTCCAATTGCCTTCGGAAAATATCATCTGGAGTATCAATTANAGTNCGTGTTTTCTTTTCATCAGAACCACCGACATTATTCACCCAAATATCAAGTGATCCAAAGGAGTCAATAGCCAAATCTCCTAGAGTTTCAGAATTATCTCGGATATCCGCNTCAAAGATTAGGGCTTTCCTTCCCCTTTCNTCAACACCAGTTGCTGTTATTTCAAGATCTTCTTTTCTCCGAGCATTAATAACAACGTCGCATCCTGCTTCTGCTAGACCCCATGCGATGCCACGGCCGATTCCTTGTCCGGAGCCGGTCACGACCGCTACTTTGCCATCCAATTTGAAGTCATCCAAAATGCTCACAGTAGTCCCCTTAATATTTTTCTCCATAAGAACAGTACTAGTAGTAGGACAGAACGAGAAATTTAGAAAATAGGATCTTAGAAGGAATGAGGGTATTGTCAAAGAATGAGAAGAATGGAAGGAAAAGTAGCGGTCGTCGTTGGAGGCGCAAGTGGATTCGGATATGCATGCGCAAAGCTCTTCGCTACTGAAGGAGCAGAAATCGTCATTGCAGGGCGTAGAGGNAAACTCGCAGAAGAAACGGCTGCAAAATTCAATGGATTGGGCGTTGAGTGGGATGTAACTGATTTTGAACAAGGCAAAGAAGCGCAAAAGAAGATAACGAGTAAATATGGCCGTATTGACGCAGCTATTAATTTTGCTGGATACGACGATGTGAGAACTATCAGAGAAATCACGCCTGACCATCTTGAGCCTATGGTTAACGTCCAATTCAATGGTGCAATTTACTTTNTNAGATTTATGTGCAACGCCATGGCTGATTCCGGTGGAGGGTCAGCTATTTTATGTTCATCACTTACGGCTCATAACCCAAATGTAGGAAGAGTAGGCTACGCAGGTTCCAAAGCGGGACTTGAATATGTAGCTAAGCTTGCGGCTGTTGAATACGGGAACGATCAGGTTCGTATTAACTGCATAGCTCCCCATGTGATTGAAACCGAAATGACATCCGAAATCTTCAAAATTCCATTCGCTGTTGAAACAGTTCGTTTACAAACCCCCTCTAAAAGGATGGGGCATGTAGATGATGTTGCTAATTGCGCTCTGTACTTAGCCAGCGATGAATCCAATTATGTAAACGGAGAAACTATCAGGGTTGATGGCGGAGCTCATACACAAAAGTTGCCATCAGATATTGACTACGCTTTGCTTGGTCTCGCAAGGCCTGAGCTTGCTGCAAATAACCCACGAGCAATGGTACCCAAATGGTATCAAAACGAAATCAACGATGAGGACAAGAACGAAGAGTAATCAAATTACCGGTTGAGGAATTCAATAACCTCATTTGCAAATACATCATTCTTATCCCCGACAACCATATGACCAGCACCAGTGACGTCAGCGAAACTCGCATTCGGATATCTTTCAAGAAATTCGCTAACTTGAACCTCTGTAACGAGATCACTTAGTTTCCCTCGAACTAACAACATTGGGATAGATATGTTACCGCACAGTTCGTTTAATAAGTCAGGGTTCCGCATATCGGGGTTTTCTTTACCTCTTTCACTTGAGATGAACATGGGGTCCCAGTGCCAGAACCATTTGTCACCTCGTTTTCGTAGATTTTTTTTCAACCCCTCTAAATCTGATGATCTCTCACGATGAGGGTTGTACTTCGAAAGAATATCTGAAACTTCTGATAATGACGAGAAACCTGTTTTGGAGTGTTCAAGCATAAAGTCTTTAACCCTTTCCGCTCCTGCAACATTAATATTCGGGACTATGTCAACCAGAACTAGAGCCGAGATAGATCCTGGTTTGTATCGCCCTTCAAGATAGATACCGACAAGTCCTCCAAGTGATGCGCCAACTAGTGATGGGCATATTCCCAGACCGTCTATAAGGAAGGAAACATCCTCAGAGAAGTCACTGAGCTCATAATCACCTTTATTAGACCAATCTGAATTTCCATGCCCTCTTAGATCCATTGTTATAGCGCAGCCACCAGAATGAGTTATCTTTTNGGCGGTGGCNTTCCATGANTGCCTGGTTTGNCCTCCCCCNTGCAAAAGCAAGATCGCATCTTTTTTGATCTCACCCCACAGGTCATACTCAACAGTGACTCCTGATGGCGTCACTAGACGTTCAGTTATAGGACTAGACGAATTCATGGAACCTAAGAAACTGTTCCGGTTGATCTTAGTTTTTCTATAACGTCTGTTGAATAACCAAGCTCAATAAGGAGGTCCGTCGTGTCTTGGCAGTATGCAGGGGCTGGTCTTGGGGAATGCTTAGTTGAGTTATTGAACACCGCTCCTTGTCGGGGAATTCGCATTTTCCCGATAATGGGGTGTTCAACCTCAGCGACTGATCCTACTTCTTTCACATGAGTATCATGTGCTACTTCTGAAGGGTCAAGTACTTTCACTGCTGGAACATCTGCTTCTTGGCACTTCTTGAGGGCTTCCTCAGTCGTAAATGCACCAAGCATCTCATCGAAAGATTCATACCATTCAGTAAAGTGCTTACTTCTATTGGCCGCTGAGGAAAATCGTTCATCTTCGGCAAGGTCCTCACGAGAAAGAGCTGAACAAACTGCTTCCCATTGAGAATCGGTTCCTGCGGTTACAGATAACCACCCATCGGATGTTGAGAATAACTGGTATGAACCTAGTAAATTGGGAAGATGTAACGCATCATCATCTAGAACAGTTTCATGCATCATTACATCAGGCCAATTAAATGCAATATTTGCCTCAAGCATTGAAACCTGAACATGTTGCTTTTCTCCTGTCTTATCTCGAGCAAATAAGGCTGCTGTAATCGCTTGTGACGTCGTTAAGGCCGCTACTTTATCCGCTACCATCCCGCGAATAAGGGTGGGACCGTCAGTAGTTCGTTGTGCCCCAGCCCACCCTGAAATTGCTTGTATAACAGGGTCATAAACTGGTCTATCACTGTATGGTCCCTCGGCTCCGAAGCCAGATGAAGACACATAAACCAGATTCGGGTTTATTTTGAATGCTTCTTCAGCAGAAAACCCTAAGCGGGATACAGCGCCGGGACGGAAACCCTCTATGAATACATCAGCATCTCTTATGAAAGACTTTAGTATTTCCTTTGCATCTTCATGTTCAAGATTTAGTCCAATTGATCTCTTGCCAGAATTAGCATTAGCGAACCAGCCAGACATATTACCTTTTCGACTACCGTACATTCTGAGATCATCCCCGCCAGTTGTATTCTCAACCTTTACAATTTCAGCACCTTGGGTAGCTAATAAATGCGTAGCCCCAGGAACGGCGATCATCTGTGCTAATTCAACTATCTTTATTCCACTAAGCGGACCTGCCACAACGCCTCCTCAATCGAAGCTAACCATGTGCGTAGAACGAAGGATCCTCACCTGGATCTGCAGTCAGATTTATTGGACAGTCGTTCGCCACATCAAGAACCGCAAGCAATCTTCCGACTCCTAGACAGAATCCGATTAATGACAGTAACTCTAATATTTGCTGATCAGAAAAACTTGACTTCATCCGTTGCCAAAAAGCTTCGTCGGATCTTAGCGCCACATGATCAAAAACAAATCGTTCTGCTAGTTCTGCTGCCAATTTCTCCTCTTTGGAGAAAGCACCTATCTCAGAATACTCAGCAACTCGGTGATATAGGTCATCATCTAATCCTTGCTGCATCGCCGATGCAGAGCGGGTATCAAGTCATATATGACAATCATTGATCTGAGCAATGCGCATTCTTGCCACTTCTCTAACTCGGGTATCTAGGGAAACCTTCGTGTAAAGCGCATTCCCAGTTATGCCGATACCTTTCCCAACATCTGGTTGCATGAACCAAAGTCGGCTTCGCTCTAACCCATCCCCATCAGGAATGTCAATTCGTGACATGTTCTACCTCTTCGTTAATTATGTTTGCTCTTACTTTAGCTTGACCCGAATGATAGAGAAAGACTAAAGAGGAAGCATGGAAGAATTTAATATACATGAAGTCGATCACTTACTTTCAACGACTAGGGCTGTTCGCAAAAGGCTAGACCTAAGTCGACCAGTGCCAAGAGAGCTAATTCTTGACTGTGTGAAAGTTTCAACTCAGGCGCCAGCTGGAGGTAACTATCAAAAGTGGCGATGGGTTATAGTTGACGACCCTGAAAAGAAATTAGTCATTGCAGAAGCCTATAGAGAAGGTTATGCGCCCTATATTGACGCTCAAAAGAAAGCAGTTTCAAATAAAATTCCAGATGACCCGACTGTGCAAAAAATCATGTCTTCAAGCGATTACCTGGCTGAGATACTGGAAAAGGTTCCTATTCTTGCAATTCCTTGTTCATTAGGAAGTCCCGCAGATATGGAGGGAGATCTAGGTGGTGGACTTCAGGGGTGGTGGGGTTCTGTTTTGCCTGCAGTTTGGAGTTATATGCTAGCTGCGAGAGCGCGAGGACTTGGAACAGCTTGGACAACCTTACACCTTCGTTACAGTGCACGAGTTGGAGAGGCACTTGAAATACCCGGGACGATAACACAACTTGCATGCGTTCCCACTGCTTACTATCTCGGCGAGACCTTTAAACCTGGGAAAAGAAAACCCGCAGAAGAAATCACATATTGGAATAAATGGAAGCAATCTAACATCCAAGAGGGTTAAGCTTCCAGATCACCATGCTTATCAGCAGTTTGGAGATGGTGCCTTATGACTTCATCAACTATAAGCCGGAAAACTTTTTCACCAAAGACTGGGTCCATCCCTTCGTTTCGGGCTATTTCGTGAAGTCGGGCTATCTGCTCTTTCTCACGTTGTGGATCAGCAGCAGGCAAACCAGTTTCGGCCTTTAATTCACCAACTGTTTTTGTAATTTCAAAGCGTTCAGCCAGCAGACATATAAGTTGTTCATCTAATTCATCAATCCTTGCCCTATATTCTCGAAGAATCTCAGTATTCATATCCCATAACCCCCGTGGTCCTTAAAATTCCACTCATTCAATTAGTTATAGACTCTACTAGAAGATCTATCCATGAACTTTTGTTTCCATACCATTCACAAACATGCCGAAAACTTTCTTTGAGAATGGAGATTACTTAAAAGGCATGGGAATATTTACTCATGATCCCTCAAAATGAGACCTTTAACGGCACGTGGAGATACGAACCTCAATTTTGTACTGAATCTGGCTTCAGACAGCATTACATTGACGAAGGGGAAGGAGAAGCGTTGGTTTGTTTACATGGCGAACCTACGTGGGGGTATTTATATAGAAACATGATTGACCCTTTAGCAGAGGAGTTTCGAGTCATAGTCCCCGATCATATGGGATTTGGGAAAAGTGAAACCCCATTGGATCGTGAATATACACTTCAGAACCATACTGAAAATCTAAGCCGTCTAATTGATTCGCTCGATTTAAACAACATAACTTTTGTTATGCAAGATTGGGGTGGACCTATCGGAACCGCATACACCGTTCGTAATCCCGAGCGAGTAAGTCGCCTTGTCTACATGAACACACTCGCAGGGTATGGTCGTGTCTCAGACGAAATACCAAAAATACATGAATCACGCTGGTTTCAATGGATCGGAGAGGGGCTAGAAACAGGTCGAACTGAAGCCATACTTCGAAATGCCGGGTCGACTGTTGTCTCAATAATGAAATTACTTGGTGTTTCGTCCAAAGTAATAGACGATACATGGATAGAGGCTTATAGTTCACCATTTCCAGACTATGACAGTTCAATAGGGGCATATGAGTTTCCTATAGACGTATACATGGGTCGAATAGGAGAGTACGTATTAGAGGGCTTAAATGGGGTTGAAGATCTCACTTCAAAACCTGCCATACTTTTAGAAGGACTTGAAGACTATGCGATACCGCCTGAGTTTGCTATAGCGGACTTCACGTCACTGTGGCCATCGAGTCCAGTTATCAAACTTCCGGGCGTAGGCCACTTTTGCCAGGAAGACGCACCTGAACTANTAGTCGCTAGTATCTTACAATTCTTGAAGACTAACCCTCTTAACTAACTTAAACGACGGAGAGAAGAACTAATGGCTTCAGAGACGGAGGTAATCAANAAAATTCAGTACGACCTTCGAGGACCTGGAGGAGATTGGGAAACTACTTACGAAGACGTATTAGGAGAAACTCATTTAGTTTTTAAAAACAGGCATAAGTCTATTCGTGAAATGTTCAATGCAAATATAGNAAAATGGTCTTCAAGAGAGTTCCTTGTCCTTGAACAAANNAGGATTACCTACGAAGAGTTCAGGTTACGCGTTGAATCGACTGCTTTTAGGATGCAAACTCAATGCGGAATAAATAAGGGAGATCGAGTCGCTATTCTTGCTGCTAACTCCCCAGAATGGGTGATAAGTTTTTTTGCAGCTACTCATTTGGGAGCAATTGTTTCGGCATTAAATGGTTGGTGGACAGAAACAGAAATACGTCATGCGATTGAATTAACAGATCCCTCTCTCATCGTCGGAGATTCAAGACGACTAGCCCGCGCCGGGTTAGTTTTGGAAAATTTTGAAGTTATAGATTTTGACCAGAATTCACTTTTTTTTGAAGCTTCAGGAGATGAACCCGAATACCCATCTCTANAAGAGGATGACCCAGCACTAATTCTATTTACTTCTGGAACTACCGGAAAATCTAAAGGGGCGCTGCTCTCCCATAGAAGCCTCATAGGCTTTGTCGATGGAACTATCCATAATGCTTACGAGAAAAAGTTGATCGCTTTAACTCTTCTAGATATTGANATTTCGTCTCTACCGAATNATCAGGAGATAATCCTCGCNACATCACCACTTTTCCACATTTCGGGCCTTCCAGCAGGTGTCCTTATGAACATGACGAATGGGGCAAAGCTAATCTTTAGAAAAGGTAGGTTTGACCCAGGCGATGTACTTCGACTTATTGAGGAAGAGAAGGTAACGAACTGGGTNGCGATCGGTGATATGGGACCTAGAGTNATGTCNCATCCTGAATTCGCCTCTCGCGATACCACCTCATTAGCTCGTGTAAGTAGTGGTGGNGCTCACCTNTCTAAGCATATGCAGGATTTGATCNCAGAGCATTTCCCTCAAGCAGCTCACTCAATAGGTCAAGGCTATGGAAGTAGCGAGTCATGTGGTGTCATCACATCAATCGGAGGACAGGAATTTAAAGACAATCCAGATTCAGCCGGAAGTCCATGCTTGGGNTATGAAATAGAAATTCGAGACTCAANGGATAATCCTCTCNGCGANGGAGAAGAGGGAGAAATACATGTNAGATCTGCATACTCGATGCTGCGATATTGGGGCAACGATGACGCAACTANCGAAACNCTCAAAACAGGTCGTTGGCTAGCAATGGGTGATATNGGCAAGATTATGGATGGGAAGCTATATATCAATTCCCGCGCAAGAGACATGATTATTCGTTCCGGCGAGAACATATANCCTGTNGAGATTGAGCATCGACTTGAAAGTCATCCTTTCATTCATGAAGCAGCTGTAGTAGGGGTNGATGATGAAGAGAAGGGACAAGTACCTAAAGCAATCATTGTCCTCAGTGAAAAGGGGCATTTCGAGGCAGATACCTTTTCAGAATGGTGTTCAGAGACTTTAGCAAGATATAAANTTCCAGAAATTTGGGAGCAGAGAGCCTCTCCCCTGCCTAGAACTGCAAGTGGAAAAGTGATTAAAGGTGCTTTGACCGGTGATCGAGAACTGAGCGGCTTTAACGATTAGCTTGAGATAAGTTGGTCNTCTGTAATTACGATGATATTCACTGGAATTGCGCTCATTATCGGAAGTCCGGTNATTCGGTCGTATCCGCTATCTGAAGAAACTAAACGATTCGTTGGAGACCCAATATCCCGAACCTTCTCATCCGTAAGAGAAATGCCACCCCATGAGTGCGACATTGAAACNACACCTCGTTTNATATCAGGGTCACTTTCTATGACGCCAACAACTGAAGATCTCGGTGAACTTATTTTTAGTAAATCACCATCCGTAGCCCCCAACTCTCTTAGGTCATCAGGATTTACGTAAACGTAATTAGTGGTGGCGACCTTAGAAAGGCCGGGTAATTCTGACCCTAAGGAATTAAGAGCATGCTTTAGCCTCCGCCCCACGAGAAGGTATGGGAAAAGCGACTTATCAAAAGTGCTTAATAGTTCNGNTCCAGAGGTTTCTTCTCGAACCTCAGACAACTCTTCNAATACATCATCTGGGCAAACAGCAAAACGCGCGTTATTNTCGGGATCGCCTGGGAGAACCCTTATTGGGTTATCGTCATGAATCGTTCGTTTGTTTTCTCTCCATTTATCCATCGGAAATCTAGAATTTCCATAAACATAATCGATTACTTTACTGTCCGTCAGNTGATCATCGAGGGGNAATTCTCCACCTGCTAACTTAATTTTAGTTTTGTTTCGCNTCGCTATCCCAACAAAGACTTCCCACTCATTAAGCACATCATCGGTCGTATTAATGACCCTTTCCGCGTAATTGGTATACACAGCAGGAAAACGGCGATCCATNACATTTGGAACATCTTCACGTTCAAGTTGGAGTCGAGGNGCTATCACATAGTCAGCTAACTGGGCAGTAGCGGTCATACGGTGGTCAATTACAACAAGTAGATCAAGATCACCTAATGCTTGTAGTGTTTTTTGCTGATCTGGCCATGCCTGAACAGGATTTCCGCCCGACACTATTAATGCACGTACTTGACCTTCTCCCTTGAGAAGAATTTCATCATTTAATGCATTAGTAAGCATTTCACCTGGCAATCCAGATAATCCCCTGACTCTATGTGGTGCTCCTGGGGTTGGGCTACTGGGGGCAGTTACCTGTGCTCGTCGTGTATTTCCAGGAGAAAGCATGTATGGGCTTTCGAGAGCATCACCTTCTCTTAGGACACGACCGCATAGCACATTTAGAGTTAATACCAAGGATTCCATTAATGTTCCGTGGGGTGCCATGTTAGGACCTGTTCCGGATCCTGCTGTACCCTTTGGTCCTGACGCAAACATCTCCGCTGCACGCTTAATATCCTCATGCGAGATATCACACCTTTCGGCCGCGTAGTTAAGAGTAAAGGCAGAGCAGGCATCTTTTAATCTGCGAAGTTGCTTTTGGTCTACATGTTGTTCACAAAAACTCATATCATGAAGATCGTTATTGAGGATATGACCAATCATCGATGCAAGCAAAGTAGGATCTTCGCCTGGCTTGACCTGAAGCCACACATCAGCTTGAGTAGCCAACTCGCTTCTTCTCGGGTCAATGACAATAAGCTTCAACCCTCTTTTTTTAGCATCTCGGAGCTTGATAAAGGGATTTGTTCCCTGCAGTCCGCTAGCAGGTCCATAACTTGAAACTAAGGGGTTATACCCTACCGCAAGAAGAACATCAGCATCAGTAAAGTTCTGCCATCCCGCCTCCCATGAACCAAGTCGAAGTAACGAACTCCTNTGTGCGGGCTGATCAATTGTTAGCGAAGTATAAAANGATGGTGAGTCAAANCCTTCGTGCCACGCTGATGCAACGGGTACACCTATGCTGTTTTGGTAAGCTCCCGTCCCAATATAAGTTGCTACTGACCTTGGACCATACTTTTCGGTAATCCTTTGTAAACGTTCTGCTATCTCATCAAGAATTTGCTCAGATGCTATTTCCTCGAAAGCACCTGCAGTCGTTCTCTTAAATGGCGATCGCAGGCGGCTTGGGCTATGAAACTGATCAGCCAATTGTCTTCCCTTAATGCATGTGTAGCCCTCAAATAAAGGATCTGATCGGTCGCCCCGTACAGCAACTATTTTNTGCCCATTTTCAATATNTATCTCCATNGGGCAAGCAGCATGGCAGATACGGCAAAACGTTTTTTTCGTTTCAAGCATAANCAAGAATGTACNCGATTTTCTAAATAGATGTTGCTGCTCAATTGCACCAGTTAAAAAAATTGGATTACGGTAACGAAAGGAACTGGATAGATGGGATTCTTTAGTTATGAGTTATGAATGTTTTGATGTATCAATTACCGATAAGGTTGCGCACGTAAAACTTGACCGAGGACCTAGCCTCAATACGATGATTCCTTCCTTTTGGACCGAACTTCCAAAAATCATCAATGAAATAAGCGATGAAGGGAAGGCAAGAGCAATTGTTATTTCTTCAACAGGTAAACATTTCTGTGCGGGAATGGACTTAGCCGTCTTTACTGGAGGTGGACTAAGTGACGGAGAAAAAACTGAGCGAGGTAGGCGAAATGCGCTTACTCGGGAATCAGCACTTCACCTTCAAGAGAGCTTTACATGTTTTGAGCGAGCGAGAATGCCAGTCTTGGCTGCAATACAAGGTGGTTGCGTAGGNGGTGCAGTNGATATGGTNACAGCTGCTGATATGAGGTATGCGACAGAGGACGCGTGGTTCTGNATACAAGAGATCAATATAGGAATGACNGCTGATGTCGGAACGCTTCAAAGGCTTCCAAANATAATACCTGAAGGAGTAGCACGAGAATTAGCGTATACCGGTAGAAGAATGCCGGCTCAGCGAGCACTTGAAGTTGGTTTAGTAAACGAAGTTTTCTCAACCCATGAGCTAATGGTTGAAGCCGTTTTGGAGATCGCTGCCGAAATAGCAACGAAATCACCTCTAGCAATCTGGGGAACGAAAGAAAGCATAAACTACACAAGAGATCACTCAGTCGCAGATAGTTTAAACTTCATTGCAACATGGCAAGCTGGAATGTATCAACCTAAAGACATGGCTAGTGTCTTCGAAGCGCAATCCAAAAAAGAAGAACCTGAATTTGATGACTTGCCNCCGGCAAGAAAGGGCTTGGGTTAAGAATCTAGAATTCTTCTNCCGATAAGTTTTAGGCAAAGAGTTTCGTCAGCACCTTCAAAGATAGATAACACTCGCGCGTCTACGTAAAGACGACTCACGACATACTCCTCTGCGTAGCCGAACCCTCCATGTATTTGCATAGATTCTCGTGTNACCCACTCCGCAGCTTTACACGCATAAGCCTTAACCATTGCCGCTTCAAGAGTACCCCCACCATTTGACATGAGTTCACCNACTTTATACGTGTACTGTCTACACGCGTGAATTAATGAAGACATCCGGCCAAGTTTGAACTGCGTTAATTGGTAATCTGCTAAAGGCGAACCAAAAACTTTTCTATCCTTGCTATAAAGAAGCGCCTCTTCGTAAGCTCTTTGCATAACTCCAACAGCACGAGCNGCTGTTTGAAGTCTTCCATTCTCGAATCCAGCCATTTGAAGATAGAAACCTTTTCCTTCTCCGGCATCACTTCCGATAAGGGAATCTGAAGCGACTCTCCAATCTTGAAAAGATATTTCATAGCTATGCATTCCCCTATATCCCAGGGTGGGAATCGCTCTTCCTTCAAGTTTCCCACCGTGGTTCTGCTGGAANCTAAANCTATGTCCNGTGACTCGTTCTTTCTCTACGACAAAAATACTTAAACCTCTATGACCAANAGAAATATCAGGGTTAGTCCTAGCAAGTACCATNAATAAATCTGCCCTCCCGGCAAAGGTGCACCAAGTCTTAACACCNTTGAGTTCCCAGTCTCCATCTGACAGTTGTCTGGCAGTGGTAGTTATGCCAGCAACATCACTACCAAAGTCCGGTTCAGTCACAGCGACAGCAGACATGCATTGTCCGGAAGCTATTAATGGCAATAGCCTTTGCTTTTGCTCTTCTGTTCCACCATTCTCAATAGCTCTCGCTAATATCTCTGGGCGGGTTATAAGCGATCCGCCAATACTTAGCGAAGCTCTGGAAAGCTCTTCGGTTGCAATAACCATTCCGTAATTATCGAGGGCAGTGCCTGTAGCAGTTCCGCCATAGGCCTCGGGTATTGAGAGCCCGAAACATCCGAGCTCGGCAAGTCCTGAAATAATGCTTTCAGGAACGTCAAGGTCTTCGCGATGCACCTTCTCAGCATGGTGTTCAATATTATCTTGGCCGAAGCGCCGGAATGTATCGGCGACAAGCTCTAAATCCGCGTCCAAATAGCTTTGGATTGATAAGTCTGCTGCTGACGAATACTTTTCAGGCGAACCGTAAGCAGAAACATATTGGTTGAGTTTATGTATATCATCATCAGAAAATCCCCAAAGATTTCCTAGCCCAAAAGACATATTAGAAATTGACTTGAAGGCATCAGAGCAAAATAATTCAACTAGAAGCTTTTCNTTTTCTCCCCTTTTGGCAAAATCTTTAAAACTCTGCGCTATTGAGAGTGCAGAACGAGCATGAGCTAATTCATAAAGAAAAACCTGGCTCTCTTCAGGATTGCTTTGATCTCGTAGGTACCACAATCCTTGATCAATTATGGCTTCAGCGCTTTCAAGTGCGTCTTCTAGATCATCGATACCCATGAGTGACCTCCAAATTAAGACTACCCCGCCTTCAGGGAAATATGACTGCTCTTAAGTGCTTAGGTTTTGCTCGTAGCCCTATTCATTCTCAGGGCGAGCTCGACGCGCTAACACATTTTCTTTTGTAGGAACTCGGATTCCTACGTACCATACNCCAAAAGCNCCTACAGCACCCACAAGAATCTGGATCATAAGATTTGAGATTGCAAGAAAGACACTAAGAACCACTGCCAAGACCATCATTCCTATCGCTATGAATTTAGACTTTCTTGGCATTCCTAATCCATCCCTATGATCTTGTACAAATTTCCCGATTACTGGAAGATCTAAGATCCATCGCTCAAATTTTGGGCTTGATTTAGCGAAACACGCTGCCGCCAATATCATGAAAACTGTTGTGGGCATCCCAGGGACAAGAACTCCTATAAAACCTAAAGCAACAAAAATAAATCCCATGACAAGCAAGAAGGACTTAATCACAAAAGATCGAATGGAACCAAGTGTAATTTTTCGCTCAGAAGCCATAATGTTTAAGGGTAGTCTTGAATTTCAGTTGTGTTAGTGACAAAGATTTATCTCTTGTAAGATCATATACATGGGGGATTTCCAAACAATAGCTAGCTTGATTGACTTATCAGGAAAACGCGGAATCGTTACAGGCGGACTTAAGGGAATAGGCCAGGCTATCACAGCAAGACTTGTTGAATCAGGTGCCAAAGTTTTAGTCGCTGACTCTGATCCTTCAATTAACGAAATCAAAGATACCGAGCAAATTTCCTACAAATACTGTGACATCACCGACCAAAATGATCTCAGTTCCACGATTCAAAGCGCATCGGATNACACTGGGATTGACTTTCTGGTCAATAATGCTGGAATTTTCCCAACAACAGGTCCTATTGAACACGTCACCGACGAATTCGTAAGTAGGATGCTTGAGGTCAATGTCCGAGCTCAGTACAGTGCGTCTCGAGAAGCTGCTAATTACCTACGAAAGGGTGGCGCTATCGTAAACATNGCATCTATAGCTGCTCTGAGAGGAGGAGCGAACATAAGCGCCTACAGCACATCAAAGGCAGCGATAGTAGGCCTAACCCAATCCTTTGCGCAGGAGTTAGGACGAAAAGGAATAAGAGTCAATGCAATAGCTCCTGGGATCATTGACACTCCAGGAGTTCAGGAACAGCTTCAACCCCTCAAGGAAGGTGGATTAGATATAGAAAGCGCTATTACAGCTAATCCGCTCAGACTAACTGGCGACCCCGACTACATCGCCAGATCAGCACTATTTTTAATCTCGGATTTATCTGCGTTCGTAACGGGACATATTTTAGTCGTAGACGGTGGATCTACAGCCTAAAGGAATATTTNGATTTATGGATACNTCAAAAATAACTCAAATTAAAGATCANATACATTATGAAGTTGCAAGAACTGAGCCACCAGAAGGCTTNCCAAGATTTCATGATATCCCAAAGGGACGATACACCTCACAAGAATTCTATGACCTTGA
Source organism: Acidimicrobiaceae bacterium (assembly GCA_002713485.1). Lineage (GTDB taxonomy): Bacteria > Actinomycetota > Acidimicrobiia > Acidimicrobiales > UBA8592 > UBA8592. The sequence continues at coordinate 38,520 of PAWI01000021.1, read as the reverse complement.
GCAACAGCATATCTTTTCCAATACCTGGGTCGTTGCGGGACGAGAAGATCAAATTCCTAATAAAGGGGATTTCTTCACCTTTAAAAAATTAGGAGAGCCGATGCTCCTCATCAGAGGTAATGACGGCTCTATTCGATGCTTCTACAACACATGTCAGCATAGAGGGGCTCCCGTAGTAAGAGATGAGTCCGGAACATCTAGACGACTTCGATGCCAATACCATTCATGGAGTTACGACATCACCGATGGTTCGTTAGTGGCAGTTCCTGATGAACACGATTTCGTTGATTTAGACAGAACACAACGTTGCTTACCACAAGTTAGTTGTGACACATTTGAAGGTTTTATTTTCGTTAATAAAAACCCTAATGCGGAGCCGCTTCTGGACTCTTTAGGGCTGGCAGCTGAAATGCTTGAACCGTTAGATAATTTATCTTTGAAAGAGGTTTACAGGGAAAGCATCATAGTTCCTTGCAATTGGAAAGTGACTGCGGAAGCATTTCTTGAGGTCTACCATTTCAAACATATACATTCGAATAAAGAAGGCTGGGCAACANTAGACAGCCGAAGAGCAGCTATGGGCCTCTACCCCGGTGGTCATAGCCGAATGATTACNGGATATTCGGATCAACACGTTAACTTATCTGGAATGCAGGCATGGGANGATTGGAAACCACTCGACAATGGTGACTTTAAGACCATTAACTCGACAAGTCAGGAGTATCTTGACATGTTGGACTGCACAAGCACTGCTGTAAGCTTTTTCCCTAATACCATTATTCCCTTAGGATCTTTTGGCTACCCTGTTCTACTTTTCTGGCCTCTTGATATCGAAAACACGCTTCTTGAATGGTGGTATTACGGGCCAGCTGATTGGGAAGGTGATGCGATTCCGGTCCACTGGCAGAAGCGGAGCAAACAATTTGATCAGATAATGGATGAAGATAAGTACAATATGGCCCCAATGTGGGAGTCGCTAAAATCACCTGCTTTAACTGGAATCCCTATTAACTATCAAGAACGACGAATTTGGCACCTCCATGAAGAAATTGACCGACGCATTGGAAGCCAAAACATTCCGAGCAACTTACTAATGGATCAGGTGCTCGAACCCTATTTAGAAAGTTAGAGAATGTTTAATTTTCAGGACATCTACCACATAGGAATTCGTGTCCCGAATCTCTCTAGAGCAATGGAAGAAATGGGATCGTCCCTCTCTCTTACATGGGCAGAGCCCNTTCAAACAGAAGCACAATCAATTTGGACTCCGGAAGAGGGACAACGGTATCTTCCTCTCAAATTTGTGTACTCTTGCGAAGGGCCACAACATATTGAACTCCTTGAAGGACCTCCCGATTCAATCTGGGATGGACGACAAGATTCAGGTGTCCATCACGTCGGCGTTTGGGTGGATGACGTCGCCAACCAAACTGAACAATTCCTTAAGAATGGCTGGACGTTATTGGCATCATCCGTTTCGCCTGAACAAGGCTATGGNGGTTACACGTACATTGCTCCTAATAGCGGNATGATAGTTGAGTTAGTTTCCCGATCAATTCTGCCTCGCTTTGAAAGGTGGTGGGCGGGCGGCTCTTTAGCTAAGTGAATAATTCAAATAGTTCATTGAATGCTTTAAATTGACCACCATCTACGGATGAAGGAACGAGGATCGGAGTTTTAATGCCTGTTTCATACCACTTCTCAATACCTTCTCTAACCTCTGAATGAGACCCAAAGAGTGAAACATCCTCTAACCATTTATCAGTCATTAGTTTCGGTAATGAGGCATAGTCCTTTTTTGATACCGCTTTTTCAATTAGTTCCATTTCTTCCTCATACCCAATTGATTTCCAATAATTTCGATAGTTGGGCAGACCAACATACATACTTAGCGTTTTTCGATTAACCGCTGCTGCAGACTCTCGATTATTTGAGATACAAACAGGGATCATTCCACCGATGAAGAATTCATCAGTTATTTCATGTTTCATTCTCATACGCTCTAAAGAGCCCTCCACAGCACTCCTTGCCGCATTTGCGAACACAATTCCATTGGACTCCTTCGCTCCCAGCGAAATCATCTTATCTCGCATAGCTGCAATGATCAGCGGGGGTAACTCTCCAAGACGTTCTGCAGTTTTATATGAATTTATGAATTTNCTAGTATCNTCAATCGGTTTACCTGTCGTTATAGAAAGACGATCATTCATNGGTCCATGACTAACCCCTACTCCGAAAANAAATCGTCCGCCTGAAATTTCATGTANGAANGCAGCAGATGATGCGTAATCTTGAGCATGNCTTGTGTACATATTCACTATTGACGTACCGAACTGAATGCTCTCAGTTTNTTCTGCAATACTTTGACANAGACCNATAGCATCNCCAAAGCTTGGGCAATAGATTCCNGAAAAGCCTCTCTTTTCTATTTCAACTGCNAANTCNACAGTGGCACTTCGCCGAGACGGAACAGCTGATAGAGAAACTGCCGGAATCGTGTTACTCAATACGGATCCCAGAAATCGCTCGGCTGACTACCAATTGCTGAATTTGCTCTGTGCCTTCAAAAATGTCATGGATTTTTGCATCTCGATGCCACCTTTCCACTGGGTACTCTCTCGTGTAGCCATAGCCACCTAAGATTTGAATTGCCCTTTCAGTTGCCCAAGTGGCGACTCTTCCAGCTTTGAGTTTAGCCATTGACCCTTCAGCGTTTTTGAATTGTCCATTCTTTCCAAGCCAAGCAGCGCGCCAAGCTAACATTCTTGCGGCATCAATTTCTGTAACCATATCTGCGAGCATAAAGGCAATTCCCTGGTTTTGAATTATGGGCCTTCCGAATGCGTGTCGCTCTTTGGCATACTCTAGCGAGTATTCATATGCAGCTCGTGCTACCCCTATTGCCTGTGCAGCAACTGCTGGTCTAGTGGCTTCAAATGTTTGCATAGCTGCTTGAGCGTTACCACGCTTTCCTGCTCTTACACGTGCAAGCCGTTCGTCAAGTTTTTCTTTTCCACCCAATAGGCATCTTCCAGGTACCTTTACGTTATCTAGGACGACTTCGGCTGTATGGCTGGCTCGAATCCCATGTTTTTTATACTTTTGTCCTTGGGAAAGCCCTGGAGTGTTTGGGGGTATAACAAAGCTTGCATGCCCTTTAGAACCTAGCTCAGGATCAACGACTCCTATGACTACGTGGATGTCGGCTATTCCACCATTAGTGATCCATGCTTTCGTTCCGTTCAATACCCATTCGTCAGTCGCTTCCAAGTATTTTGCCGAAAGCCTATACCCTCCGACATCTGAACCTGCATCCGGTTCGGAAGCACAGAAGGCTCCAATTTGAAGATTTTGGGCATCACCGTAGCATTGTGGGACCCATTCAATAACTTGATCTCGTGATCCTGACGCNAGTATCCCTGCTGCTGCCAATCCGGAACCCATAATAGCCATGCCAATACCAGCATCACCCCAAAACAATTCTTCTATTGCAACTGGCATCGTGAGACCCGTAGGGTCATTAGACATCATTTCAGCCATGAATTCCCATCCATAGAGACCTATCTCAGCAGCCTGTTGAACTATAGGATATGGAAACTCTTCTTTCTCATCCCATTCTTCGGCAGCGGGCCTTACTACGTCTTCAGCAAATCCATGGACCCAACTCTGAATACCTATTTGGTCCTCACTTAACTTAAGCGAAAAATCAGTCATATTTTGTCACCTCGTAACACTCATATTCAATTCTAGAGTGCTTCAGGCAAAATAATTAGTGATATGTGTCTCATTGTTTCTTAGAAGTTCTAAGCGATTAAGGTAATTCGCCATTAACATTTCATAGGAATGTCAAATGTACGTAATCAAGAGGAACTCTCAAAGTCCTACAAACCTTCAGAAGTAGAAGAGACAATTAGTGACCTTTGGAGAAGAACTGGCTCATTCAAAGCCAGTGCAGGTTCACCCAGCGACACCGCATTCTCAATAGTCATACCGCCACCCAATGTAACCGCAGCGCTTCACCTCGGACATGCTTTAAATAATACATTGCAGGATGTTCTAACCAGGTTCCACCGTATGTTAGGTCATTCAACCTTGTGGATGCCAGGAACTGATCACGCCGGAATAGCTACACAAACTGTTGTTGAGAAAAGATTGATTAATGACGGAACGTCCAGACTTGAAATAGGCAGAGATGCATTTATTCAGAGAACGCAAGAATGGAAGAACGAATACGAGAAAATAATCATTGACCAACTTAACGCTATGGGAGCCTCCTGTGATTTTGATCGTACTCGGTTCACGATGGACGATGTTTGTGCAACCGCTGTAAGACATGCATTCTTTATCCTGTTTCAAGACGGATTGATCTACAGAGGGAAAAGACTCGTTAACTGGGATCCAGTTACTATGACCGCTTTAGCCGATGACGAAGTAGAGATGGAAGACGTCGAAGGNTCTATGTGGTATCTGAAATACCCTTTAGAGGATGAATCGGCATATGTAACCGTCGCTACGACTCGACCCGAGACAATGCTAGGAGATACAGCTGTTGCAGTTAATCCAAATGACCCTAACGCTTCCGCGCTCGTGGGGAAAATGGTCCGTTTACCAATCGTGGATAGATTAATTCCTATAATTGCTGACGACTATGTCGTAATGGCCGATCCTGATAGCGATGATACTAAAGCTCGTTTCGCTTCAGGTTTTCTCAAAGTTACGCCTGCGCATGACCCTAACGACTGGGACATAGGGCTTAGACATGACCTACCAGTAATCAATGTTATGGCACCTGATGCAACTATTTCCTCAAACTATGGATGGGAGGATATTTCGGATGAGTCACAAAAATTCATTGGACTCAGCAGGGATGAGGCCCGCTCAGCAATCGTTGACTGGTTTAGGGAAAACAATTTACTTGCCGATATTAGACCATACGCACACTCTGTTGGGCACTCTTATCGTAGTCACGTTCCTATAGAACCATGGTTGAGTTCCCAGTGGTATGTTGCCGTTACTGATGATAAATTACGCGGTTCTGCTCTCCGTGCACAAGACTCAGATCAAAGCCCTGCTTTACCCGAAGATGTGGAAGANAGAAGTGACCAGAATGGCGATGGAGGCTTAACTTTTTTCCCCGATCGATATGCCAATACTTATTATGCCTGGCATGACGGAATCAGAGATTGGTGTATCTCAAGGCAATTGTGGTGGGGTCACCAAATACCTGTTTGGGTCAGGACAGTTAAAGAAAATGAAACTGANTTTAAAATAAATGATGACGGGAGCATATCCGATAGTCAATGGATGCAAAGAGGGGCAGCTCATAAAGTTCGCATAACAGAAGAAGGCCTAGTTGAAGAGTCTATTTGTGTTCCCCCTGAAAGTACTTTACAAAGACTAGATCGGTCCAAGGAGATATCAGAATCTGATTTGATAAAGCTACTTGAAAAAGAAGGCTTTATACGTGACCCTGATGTCCTTGATACCTGGTTCTCGTCCGCCCTTTGGCCTTTATCTACAATGGGGTGGCCATGGCCTGAGGATTTCCCAGAAACGGAAGGACTCCTTGACTTCTACAATCCCACTTCTGTACTTTCAACTGCCCGAGAGATAATAACATTATGGGTAAGTAGGATGGTCATGTTTAATCGTTATTTTCTTGATGGACGCCTTCCTTTTAAGGATGTGTTTATTCACGCAATGGTTCAAGATGGACATGGGCAGAAGATGTCAAAAAGTCTTGGTAACGGAGTTGACCCCAGAGACATCATCTTTAGTCATGGAGCCGATGCAATGCGGTTCACCTTGGTGCAAATGACGACTGACACTCAAGATGTTCGAATGCCAGTTGAGATGGTATGCCCTCACTCAGGTGAATCATTCCAACCGCAGTTCATCCAAACAGCGACTGGACATTTAGTGGCTGCTCCAATACAGGTTTCTCCGCAGAATGAGAATAAGCAGATGGTAAGCGCTTATGGTTCCGCTTCTGGCATTGTAGAACCAAATGAACTGATCCCTCTCGCCAGGAATACATCATCAAAGTTTGATTTAGGTAGAAATTTTGCTAACAAACTCTGGAACGCAACACGATTCGCACTAAATAGAATCAGCGCTGAACCAGTTGAAAACGTTGACTTGGCTAACAGACCCTTCATAGATAAATGGATCTTCGCANGGCTAGATGAAACAACTCGAAAACTCGAGGAATCAATTTCAAAGTACCAATTCAATATATTCGCCGACACGCTTTACGATTTCGTTTGGCACGACGTTTGCGATCGCTATTTAGAAGCTGTTAAACCATCTATCGACAATGACCCTGACCAGCAGACTGTGCTAGCTAACCTTCTCAATAGTGTTCTTAGAATAATGCACCCAGTTTGCCCTTTCATCACAGAAGCCCTATGGCCCCACGTTCGTGCNGCCACAAAATTTGATGTAGCNGGGATAGAACTACCTGATGCCGAGATACTTGCNACATCCTCNTGGCCAAAAATTAATCTTGACGAATCAAGTTCGCCCNCATTGATCAAAGATTTTGATAGTGCAGATCAGCTTGTTTCACTCATCAGATCTGCCAGAGCAGAACAGAAAGTGAAGCCGCGTCAAACTATAGATCTATATGCTCCTAGCCATGTTCTGGATTTATTAGAGCGAGTGAATGGATTTGTTCAAATACTCGCTGGGATAGGAGAAGTTTATCCGTTATCAGAAGCCAAAACAGAAAACTCCAGCGTACTGACCTTCGAAGGTGCTGAAATTAGGATTTCAGGACTTGATAATGATGTTGATCTAGCTGCACAAAGAGCTCGCCTTGAAAAGCTGATAACTGAGAAAGAAAGACAAATTNANGGTTTCAAAGGCCGTTTAGCTAACGAAGGGTATCTATCTAACGCAAAACCAGAAATAATTGAAGAAACACGGAATATGCTAGCCTCCGCTGAAGCTGACTTAAAAGCAGCTCAAACATCCCTTGCTAATTTGAACTGAGATAAGACTCTTATTTCTCCTGGTTAATCCAGACTGTCCGCTGTGGGAAAGGCATTTCAATTCCCTCGGAGTCGAAAGCTTCTTTGATCCGGATTCTCAATTCACGCGCGACTGCCCATTGCTCAGACGGATCAGTTTTAGCTATCAACCGTAAGGTGATTCCGTCAATACCAAGATTCTGAACGCCCAAAACTTTAGGTTCTTCGATGATATCCCCGTCAACAAATTCCTCATCGTGCCATAGTCCCACTGCTACATCCTGCATGATCTGCTGAGCATGCCTGAGGTCAGTCTCGTATGCTACGTCAACATCTAAAACGGCCCTTGACCAAACTTGTGATCTNTTNCCTACTCTTGCTATCTCCCCATTTGGGATGTACCACACGCTTCCGTTAGTGTCCCTTAAAATAGTTGTTCTTAAAGTCATTCTTTCAACGGTTCCCGATGCTAGGCCTACATCTACTGAATCTCCCACCCCGTATTGATCCTCGACAAGCATGAACATGCCTGAAAGGAAATCTTTAACTATAGATTGTGCGCCAAACCCGACGGCGACACCAACAATTCCTGCTCCGGCAATCAGTGGGCCAAGGTTTATTCCTATCTCACCAAGCGAGATCAAAACAGCCACAGTCCAGATCACCAAATTAGCTATACTAGAGAGTACAGAGGTCAAAGTTTCAGTTCTAGCTTTCGTTCTTAAATCTGACTGCTCACCTTGTAAGACATTGGAAGCCTTTACTTTGTCAGTAATCTTTTCAATNCCTTTTATCTTCTGCAGTTGGGCGAGCGCTCGATTTTCTCTCTCTGCAGTAAGGCGTTCTCCAAAGTGCAGAATAGCTCGCTTCAGAATCCTCGATCCGATGAAAGCGGCAAGAAGCACAATCAGAATGGTTAAAGGCTTATCAACCGCCCAACCTATTATTGATGAGAGAGTCGCATTCCCAGAAGCGTCAAAAACCCATTCGCATATCTGCCCAGGATCGTTTCCACATGCATCAACTAGATCATCGCTCACAGATTGCAACGGTAAAGAATTAAAAGACATAAAAAGATCGTAGAGAGTGGAGACGAGACAAGAGGTGATGGTACGGGAAAAAAATATATACCCTACCGCAAATANCAAACCTGCATATAAAAAGTGTCTAATANTCTAGTATTTTCTATACTTTTGATAAATTAAAANTATGAAATTTATAGATTTGAGGTGAATATGACTACTTTGCGCATAGGACAAGTAGCCAAACTTCTTGCGGTCAGCACGGACACGATTAGGACATGGATAGATGAAGGAAGAATTCGATCCGATAGAACAAACGGAGGGCACAGAATTATTAAAGGAACTGACCTAGTTGAGTTCCTTACAGAAGCTGAAAAGGACCCTTCAATCGTCAGTCATCTATCCGCACGAAACCGCTTTCTNGGCCTTGTAACGAAAGTAAAGAAAGATAATGTGATGGCTCAAGTCGAAATCCAAGCAGGTGGGCAAAGAATTGTTTCNCTGATCTCGTCGGAAGCAGCAGAAGCTATGCGACTAGAACCAGGAGTTATTGCGGCTGCGGTTATTAAATCAACAAATGTTGTTATCGAACTTCCTTGAAGGCATNAACCGAAGGGCAACGTTAAAAATGAAACTAAAAGCACTTTTAAGTNTAACTCTTCTTCTCCCACTCCTTGCTTGCTCTGACTCCAGCGATTCTCTCCAAGTCTTTGCTGCTGCATCATTGACCGAAGCTTTTGAACAAATATCTACCGAATTTGAAAAGGATAGTGGAATTAAAGTGACGCTATCCATTGCCGGCAGTTCCGCTTTAGCTGCTCAAATAGAAGATGGAGCTCCAGTTGATGTCGTTGCCTTTGCCGACGAGGAAACACTTGAGCGTGTGAAATCATCGGGCCGGTTAACTACTTATAACGAGACTATTTTCGCCAGTAATTATCTTACAATCGCCACACCGAAAGGAAACCCAGCTGATATTCGTGATATCGCTGACTTCAGCGACAAGATAATCGCTGTTTGCTCAGAACGCGTCCCTTGCGGTCGCCTCTCATCTGAACTTATCTCTTGGCTCGGTGTCGAAGTCAATCCAACAACAAGAGAGCCAAATGTTAGAGCCGTTAGAACAAAAGTTGAGTTGGGAGAAGTAGACGCAGGACTCATATATATCACCGATATAAATGACCANATTGAATCAATTCTCATTGATGGAAGTGAAAATATTCAAACTAAATACCCAATTGCAATTATTGACGACGCTAAACCCGGTGCANAAAATTTTGTTGAATTCGTTCTCTCCCCCTATGGCCAAAAGATTCTAGAACAGTTCAGATTCGGAGGACCCTCCCAATGAGAACACCACAGAAGTCAATACCAAAAGGAATCTGGATTGTTGCCGTCATAGGGTTTGTCTTCCTGCTACTTCCGTTTATAGGGCTCGCCCAACGCACACCTTGGTCTTCATTTGTAGACATAGCAATTGAGGAAACTGTTCTTCAATCCATAGGTCTTTCCATGATCGTCGCAACATGTTCAGCAGGTATTTGTCTATTGCTAGGGATTCCACTCGGTTGGGTTTTAGCCAAAGCGAAGTTTAAAGGAATAAAATTCGTGAGATCAATAGTCCTTTTGCCAATGGTGCTTCCCCCTGTCGCTGGAGGGACAGCGCTGTTATTTGCACTTGGCAGAAAAGGCTTTATAGGTGAAAGGCTTGATAGTTGGCTTGGACTAAGGCTTCCATTCACTACCACAGGGGCAGTAGTTGCAGCTACATTCGTGTCTTTACCTTTCTTTATCTTGGCTATTGAATCATCCGCCACACAACTAAACACAAAGCTGGAAGAAGCCTCTTTAAATTTAGGAGCGAGCCCGATTAGGACCTTCTTTACAGTCTCGCTACCGCTACTACGAAATTCAATCTTCGCCGGAATCGCTTTGTCCTGGGCGAGAGCATTAGGAGAATTCGGAGCCACAATAACATTCGCTGGGGATAGCCCAGGAAGGACAAGGACCTTACCGCTTCAACTATTCGTAGCCTTAGAAACTAATCCAGAGAGAGCGATGGTGATCGGTGTTCTTATGGTTGCTATTTCTTTATCTGTGCTGGTGACACTTCGAGGAAATTGGTTGGTTCAGAAATGACAAGAATACTTTTATCTGGAGAAACGAGGCTAGGCACAAGTGAATTCCAATTTAATTTTGAATCTCTCACCTCTAACCGAATATCCGTAATCGGCCCAAACGGGTCAGGAAAAACTACCTTATTGAGGTTGCTAGCTGGTCACGAGCAGCTTTGTTCAGGAACGCTTGAAATTGATAGCGTAATTTACGATGACTCAACTTTCGTAAATTTCATTCCCCCTCACCAAAGAGGACTCGTACTCCAACATCAGGATGGAAGCATATTCCCTCACTTAACTGTGGAAGATAATGTTGCTTTTCCTTACCGTTCAACAAAAACTTCTAAAAGGAAAGCCCGACTACTCGCACAAGAAACTCTAAAGGCGTTTAATTTAATCGGCATTAGAGGAAAGTATCCCGATTCTTTATCTGGAGGTCAAGTTGCGAGAACATCCTTGGCAAGGTCAATATCTAGTAAACCAAGGCTTTTGATGCTAGATGAACCCACATCAGCTCTTGATATTGAGTCAGTTAATCAAGTTCACCCTCTTCTTCAAAATTTAGATACGACAATAATCCTTGTATCGCACAGCCCTATTGAGGTCCTTAAACTTTCAAGTTTTGTTATTGCTGTCGAAGACAAACAAATTGTCCAATACGGAAAATTAGAGACAGTTGCATCACGCCCTGCAACTCCATGGCTCAGCAAATTTTTTGATTTGAATCTCATCTCGGGCAGAGCCACAGGTTTTGACTTCACAACGAAAACTGGCGCTGCGCTTCAGTTAGCAGAACCCCATTCCGGCGAAGTTGAGATAAGTTTTCCTAGCTCTGCTGTATCACTTCATCTAAACCCTCCAACTGGATCACCGCGAAACAAATGGCAGGTGACGGTAACTGGTCTCACGAGGGTCGATAATTTAGTAAAAGTTCAGTTAAGCGGTGCTTTCAACTGCTATGCAACGATTACAGTCGCTTCATTTGAAGAATTGAAAATTGCGTTAGGGAATGAACTATGGGCTTCAGCCAAAGCAACCGAATTAAACGTGCTTCCAAAGATTATTCCTGCTAGAACATGAGCATGCAATCGTTCTCAACAGCAGACCTACTTGATCAGCATCCTGAATCGACTGTGATGATGGAAGACTTCATATCTTTCGGTATGAATACTTCTTTTTTTGGACAAGCTAAAACAATCTACGCACCGGAAGACAACTCTCTAGTTCGTCAGGCACTCGAGACTGATGGGAATAACCAAGTATTGATAGTGGACGGAGGTGGTTCACGTGCATGCGCCTTAATCGGAGATCAATTAGCTCTTCTAGCAATTAAAAACAGCTGGGCTGGAATTGTTGTCCACGGCTATATCAGGGACTCAGCTGTGATATCAGAGATGCCAGTTGGAATAAAAGCGCTTGGCACAAACCCTAGAAAGAGCGATAAACAAAATCGTGGTGAAATAAATATCAAACTGACAATCGCACAAGTAACGGTTAAACCCGGAAATTGGGTCTACTCAGATGCAGATGGAATTATCATCGCCGAACAAAATCTTTTAGCTCCAAAGTGAAAAAATAAAAAAAATTGCAACAACTATTGACACGGGTGTAGTTACACGGCTGTAATTATAGTCCAACCTCTTTTTAATGAAGAAAAGTAGTTGGGGTAACTGAAGTCTCGTATCCGTGGAGTAGTGGAAGAGATTTCGTATCGAAGAACCGGTTAGAACTGGTTCTCTAGTTGGGGACATTTGAGGAGAAACGGTGGCACTATCAGAACCATCCATTGACAAAGAAAACGAGAAGCAAACATCAGACAAACTTGGTCTTGACGATGTCGATGAAAGTAACGTTCAAGTTATATCGGAAGCAGCCGGAGAAAACGGATTCATTTCCGGCTCTGAAAATGGTTCAAAATCCAAATCTGAGCAGAGCACTACAATGAGGGTTCGCAAAAGAAACGGCGACCTTGAGGAAGTAGACGTAAATAAAATCGTCAACGCTGTCGCACGATGCGCAGAAGGCCTAATGGGAGTTGACCCCATGCGAGTTGCGACTCGGACAATATCTGCTCTCGCAGATGGAGCAACAACTAGAGAACTTGATGAGTTGTCGATAAGGACAGCAGCTGGATTAATCGTAGAAGAGCCTCGATACTCCCGACTCGCTGGACGCCTCTTAGCGACATACATAGATAAAGAAGTCCGCAATCAAAACATTCCATGGTTTACCGAATCTGTAATTAGAGGACATGAACTAGGTGTTATTGGAGACAATGCATTGGCTTTCGTACTGGACAATGCTTCTACTCTTAACGCAGCAATAAACTCAAATAGAGATAGGAATTTTGAATTCTTTGGACTCCGCACTGTTTACGATCGTTATCTACTACGGCACCCAGAAACTCGTGACGTGATAGAAACACCACAGTACTTTTTCCTTCGAGTTGCTTGCGGACTCTCACAAGACGTAGATGAAGCAGTGGCTTTCTATGACTTGATGTCTTCGCTCGCATACCTTCCTTCAAGTCCGACACTCTTCAATTCAGGCACTACCCATCAACAACTATCAAGCTGTTATCTTTTGGATTCCCCAGAAGACTCACTCGAAGGAATCTATAAACGCTATACAGATATCGCCCAACTCTCAAAGTTCGCAGGAGGAATCGGAGTTGCATGGCATCGAATACGAAGTAAAGGAAGCCTCATCAAAGGGACGAACGGACTCTCAAATGGGATAGTACCGTGGCTCAAGACTCTAGATAGCTCAGTAGCTGCCGTGAACCAAGGTGGAAGAAGAAAAGGAGCTGCATGCATTTATCTAGAGACATGGCATGACGATATAGAAGAATTTCTTGAACTTAAACAAAACACTGGGGACCACGCAAGAAGAACCCATAATTTAAATATCGCAAATTGGGTACCTGATCTTTTCATGAAACGGGTTGAGAACAACTGGCAATGGAGCCTATTTGACCCTAGTAAAGTCCCCCATCTAACAGACCTATTCGGTGAGGAATTCGAAAAGGCATATATTGAAGCGGAGGAAGCAGGGTTATACGAACGACAAGTAGATGCTCAAGACCTTTATTTGAAAATGATGCGAACTTTAGCAGAAACTGGAAATGGCTGGATGACGTTTAAAGACTCATCTAACCAAAAATGCAACCAAACCTCTGACCATAAATCTGATAATGACTACGACGGGGGAACCCGAGTAGTGCACCTGTCAAACCTATGTACTGAGATAATAGAGGTAACAAATCAATCAGAAACTGCGGTCTGTAATCTCGGCTCACTGAATCTCGGGTCTTTTGTAACAACCGACGAGATAGCGTTATTTGATTATGAGGAATTAGGAAAAACAGTACGACAGGTAATTCCCTTCCTTGACCGGGTCATAGACATAAACTTCTACCCAATTAACGAAGCAGGNAACTCAAACAATCAGTGGCGCCCAGTGGGCTTGGGAATGATGGGATTGCAAGACGTATTCTTTAAAATGCAGGTTCCCTTTGACTCTGAAAATGCCAGAGAAATATCTGCGCGAATAAGCGAAGAAATCTATTTCAACGCGTTATGGGCATCAACAGAACTCGCAGAAAAAAATGGAGCTCACGATACATTCTCAATGACAAGAGCTGCCAAAGGAGACCTCCAATTTGACCTTTGGGGTGTAGAACCAACAGATCAAAGCCGCTGGGAAGAACTCCGAAAAAGAATCTCAGATCATGGTCTAAGAAACTCGCTAATGATAGCAATAGCTCCGACCGCAACCATTGCTTCAATAGCTGGGTGTTATGAGTGCATCGAACCTCAAGTATCAAATTTATTCAAACGAGAAACACTTTCAGGTGAATTCATGCAAATAAACAAATATCTCGTTCACGAGTTACAAGAACGAGAATTATGGGATGAAGAGATGCGAACAGAACTGATCCGAAATGAGGGTTCCGTACAGGGAATCGAGAGGATCCCAGATGATCTAAAATCCGTTTACCGAACTGCATGGGAGATCCCAATGAAATCTCTTATCGAAATGGCTGCCGACAGAGGCGCATACATTGATCAAAGCCAATCACTAAACCTATTCATGGAGTCGCCAACTATTAACAGGCTGAGCTCAATGTATATGTTTGCTTGGAAAAAAGGAGTTAAAACAACTTACTACTTAAGATCTCGACCAGCGACACGCATTAACCAGACAACAGTAACCTCCTCAAGCCCAACACCAACAGGGGGAGATGGACTAACAAATAAAACAGACGAAGAACTCGCATGTTCACTAGAGAACCCCGAATCATGCGAATCATGCCAGTAACAGAAAAATAAGTAAAGGAAGAAACAGAGAATGGCCCTAGCCAACGAAAATAGTTACGCAATAGACCCCAATGAATTGAAAACAGAACAACAAATCGATAGTGCAGTAAACCCCNCTGCAAGACCAGATAATATTTTGGATCCAGGCTTCAACCTAACTCTTCGACCCATGAGATATCAGGTATTTTTTGATATGTATAAAGACGCTATTAAAAATACGTGGACTGTAGATGAAATAGATTTCTCAGATGATCATGTTGATTTGAGAGATATGGCGCCTAGCGAAAAACACCTTATAAGTCGACTTGTTGCTTTCTTTGCAACTGGTGATTCAATCGTATCCAATAACCTCGTTTTGAACTTGTATAAGCATATAAACGCTCCTGAAGCGAGGATGTATCTAAGTAGACAACTATACGAAGAGGCTCTTCATGTACAGTTTTATCTAACATTGTTAGATTCTTATATCCCTGACATGAAAGAGCGGGAAGAAGCTTTCGCAGCTATCCACAATATCCCATCTATTAAACAAAAAGGAGACTTCTGCTTCAAATGGATGGGAACTATGGAGTCGTTAGATGAATTAACCAGCGAAGATGAACAGCGAACTTTTTTAAGGAATTTAATCTGTTTCGCTGCTTGCATAGAAGGTCTCTTTTTCTTTGCTGCTTTTGCCTATGTATATTTTCTCAGAGATAAAGGTTTACTAAATGGTCTAGCTGCAGGAACCAATTGGGTTTTCAGAGATGAAAGCGCCCATATGAATTTCGCATTTGAAGTAGTCCGTACAGTTAGGAACGAGCAACCAGAGCTATGGACACCAGAACTAGTCGAAGATATAAAAGAAATGCTCAGAGACGCTGTTGATTGCGAAATGAAATTTGCTGATGATGTTCTTGGAGGAGGAATTACCGGAATGAGCCTATCAGATACGCGCGAATACCTTCAGTTCGTCGCAGATTCACGGCTACAGCAATTAGGGATTGAACCAATGTACGGATCAAAAAACCCATTCGATTTTATGGCACTGCAAGATGTTCAAGAGTTGACTAACTTCTTTGAAAAGACTGTCACTGCATATCAAGTCGGAGTTGAAGGTGAAGTTGAATTCTCCGACGATTTTTAGTTCTCCAGTCCCCCAACTGGAATCAAGCCAAGCCCAGTGCGAAAGCACTGGGCTTGCGCTCTTTTAGGAAGATTCTCTAAATAGTTCTAGTATCTTTTCTGCCGCTGATGTTGCAGAGATATCACCATTTTGAACTTCTTCTTCTGTCGCTGAAATAGTTTGAGCGATAGAGGAATGATTTTTAAGTCTATGGATTAGCTGATCTTCTACTAGTGACCACATCCATCGAACCTGCTGTTCTGATCGGCGCTGATCCCAAGTTCCTGTTTCTTTCGCATTCTTATAATGTTCATTTATATGATCCCAAATCGCAGCAACTCCTTGTCCAGTTATCGCAGAACAGGTAAGTACTGGAGTAGCCCATTGTGATCCAGAGTTTGATAGCAAAGTCATAGCTGATTGATAGTCGCGCGCTGACTGTTTAGCGCGTAATTCATTTTCCCCATCCGCCTTGTTAACAGCTATTAGATNAGCTAGCTCTAGCACACCTTTCTTTATTCCTTGAAGCGAATCACCTGATCCAGGTAACAACAACAAAAGAAAGAAATCCACCATTTCAGATACNACCGCTTCGCTCTGCCCCACACCAACTGTCTCCACAAGAATTACNTCAAAACCAGCTGCCTCTAAGATCAACATAGTTTCTCGAGTNCCTTTTGAGACTCCACCAAGAATTCCAGATGAAGGGGAAGGCCTAATAAACGCATTCTCATCTGTTGATAGCCGATTCATCCTTGTTTTATCGCCNAGTATCGAACCCCCAGATATCGNACTAGAGGGATCTACTGCTAGGACAGCTACCTTGTATCCTCTCGGAGTTAATAAACTTCCGAGCTCGTCAATGAAAGTACTCTTTCCTACGCCTGGAGAACCNGTCACACCGACGCGCAATGAACCTCCTGAGCGAGAAGCTAACTTCTCTAAAAGATCATTGGCAATTTGTTTATCCGATGAATTAGAGCTTTCTACAAGTGTTATTGCTTTTGCTATCCATGTTCTTTCGCCAGATATAACGCCAGCNGCCAGAAGTTCTAACTCATTGTCGCCCATCATNAGCCAATCGTTTTCAAAAGATCTAAAGCTGCNTCTGAGATAACCGTTCCAGGAGGATAAATTGCTGTNGCCCCTGAATCATAAAGCTCCTGAAAATCCTGAGGAGGCACTACCCCACCGACAACGATTAAAATATCATCACGCCCTAACGCTGAAAGTTGAGATTTTAGCTCAGGTACAAGGGTTAAATGCCCGGCTGCAAGTGATGAAACCCCGACAATATGAACGTCTGCTTCCACTGCTTGTTTCGCGGCTTCTTCAGGAGTTTGGAATAGTGGACCGATATCTACGTCAAAACCCAAATCTGCGAAAGCTGTTGCAATGACCTTTTGCCCTCGATCNTGCCCGTCTTGCCCAACTTTAGCAACGAGGATTCTCGGTCTTCGACCATGGACCTTAGAAAATTGCTTAGTCTCAGCCCTAACTAGTTTCACTTGTTCGTTATTTTCGCCCACTTCGCCTCTATAAACTCCAGAAATTATTTGGATTTGNGACTTATGCCGTCCAAAAACTTTCTCTAATGCATCACTTATCTCTCCAACGGTAGCAAACTCTCGGGCAGCATCAATGGACAAAGCGAGCAGGTTCCCATTCTGGGCAGCTCCATTTGTTAAGCGTTCAAGTGCTTGCTGGCATTCTTCCTCATTTCTCTCTTCGCGCAACTGTACAAGTTGATCTATTTGTTGTTGTCTTACTTCGCGGTTATCAACTTGAAGAATTTCNATGTCCTCTTCTTTATCTAATCTGAACTTGTTTACTCCGATTACAGGCTGGACTCCGGAGTCAATTCTTGCTTGTGTTCGNGCAGCAGCTTCTTCGATTCTTAGTTTAGGAATCCCTAGGTCGATTGCTTTAGCCATCCCGCCTGCTTCTTCTATTTCAGTGATNTGTTTCCANGCGCGATTNGCCAAATCATGGGTNAGTCGCTCAACATAATATGATCCTCCCCATGGATCAATGACTCTGGTAGTCCCCGATTCGTGCTGGAGAAAAAGTTGTGTGTTCCTTGCAATTCTGGCAGAGAATTCAGATGGAAGAGCTAGCGCCTCATCAAAGGAGTTGGTATGTAAAGATTGAGTATGTCCTTGAGTAGCCGCCATAGCTTCAATACAAGTACGAATGATATTCGTATATACGTCCTGTGCCGTCAGACTCCACCCTGAAGTTTGGCTATGTGTTCGCAAAGATAAAGATTTGGGATTTCTAGGATTAAATTGGTTAACAAGTTTCGTCCAAAGTAAACGCGCTGCTCTCAGCTTCGCAACCTCCATATAGAAGTTCATGCCGATACACCAGAAAAAACTTAAACGAGGTGCGAATGCATCTATATCTAGACCAGCTCCAAGCCCAGAGCGTATATATTCAACCCCGTCCGCAAGAGTATATGCCATCTCTAAATCAAGCGTTGCTCCTGCCTCTTGCATGTGATAACCAGAGATAGAAATGGAATTGAACTTAGGCATTTCACGGGACGTGAATGCAATGATGTCTGAAATAATCCGCATTGAAGGTTTGGGTGGATAAATAAAAGTATTTCTCACCATGAATTCTTTCAAGATATCATTCTGAATTGTCCCAGCTAATTGTTTAGGTGCTACTCCTTGTTCTTCCGCTGCTAACACATACAACGCTAGTACGGGGAGAACAGCACCATTCATTGTCATTGAGACGCTCATTTTATCCAATGGAATCCCATCAAATAGTTGGCGCATATCAATAATGGAATCAATCGCAACGCCTGCCATACCGACATCGCCCGACACTCTAGGGTTATCAGAGTCGTAACCTCTATGCGTTGGCAAGTCAAAAGCTACTGATAAGCCTCTTTGCCCTGCTGCAAGATTGCGGCGATAGAAAGCGTTGGATTCAGCTGCCGTGGAAAAGCCTGCGTATTGTCGGATCGTCCACGGCTGATTAACATACATAGTCGGGTACGGACCTCGGAGATAAGGGGGGAAACCGGGAAGAGTACCAGCAAAATCAAGATCTTTAATATCCTTATTTGTATACAGGGAATTCACCGGAATGCCCTCTGGAGAGTGCCAGATATAGTCTTTGGGATTCGAATTAAGCGAATCAGAGAATGTTTTAGCCCAATCTTCTTGATCACCGCTCTGATGCGTTTCAGAGTGAGCGAAAGGAATAGATGAAAAATCAGGAATCGGCATTTTTCTCCTCGTTGTCCCCTTTAATATCTGAAATTCGGAAGTCTAGTTCTTTGGTATATCTATCATTGGAGTGAATCGGATAAGGGTCTCTAGCTAGGTCCGTCCCTTCAGTCTCGCGAAAGGCATTCACACCGATAAAGGTCATTTCATTTGAAAGTACTTTCTTCTTGAAATCTTGTCGGGATTGTTTTGCTTGCTCTTTGAATTGGCCCGAGGCTACTTGCTCTATAAAGCCTCCGTTAGCTTCAATTTCTTGAAATTTCTGCCATGCATTATCTGTTATTTCTTTCGTTATAGTTTCCACGTACCAGGAACCCCCTGCAGGGTCAATCACTCGATGAATATTAGATTCCTCCATTAGAACAAGGTGTGTATTCCTAGCGAGTCTCTGGCCAAATTCATCGGGTAGACCGAAAGCACTATCGAAAGTAGGTAAGGTAATAATATCTGACCCACCAGTAGCAGCCGCAAAGCAACTGACTGTTGTCCGTAAAAGGTTCACCCATGGGTCATCCTGAGAAATCAAGAAATCTGGGGTCTGTGCTTGAGTTCGGAGCTGAGTATCCTGAACTCCGCATTCACGGCCGATATTAGCGATTAAAAGTCTTAGCGCTCGGAGTTTCGCAATATCAAAGAACTGGTCCGTTCCNACAGAGACAACAATCAANCATTGACTCAATGCAACATCTGTTTTTANTCCCGCCTCATCCATTAAACGTAAATATGAAACTAAAGCCGATAGGATTCCAGCTATTTCAGTGATCGGGTCCGCACCTACCTGTGCGAATTTTAGGCCATCAATCCGAAATGTTGTCATATTGCTAAATTCAGTCGAAACTTTGCTTGAAAGCTCCAAGGCAAATTGTGAGTCAGACTCAAATTTTGAGAAGTCTGATGACCCAATCAAAAGTTCGCCCACTGGATCAACTCCAAGGTCGCAAATATTCTCCTCTGAGTTCGGTAACCCAGTTTTCATGTAATCAAAGAGATGTGAGGCATTAGATACGCTCCCACAGGAACTTGAAAGNCCTATACCCGCTATGTTGAGCAAGACTCCGCTTAAGAGTTCCTCGTATGATNCAAATTCAGAGTTTTCAAGAACTAATTCAATGCTTCTCGTTCCTCGAGAAAGGTCATTTAATATAGCCTTATTCGTCTTCTCAGTATCCGTAACCCAATGTCGTTGGCGAATGTCCCAACCGTTGACGTTCCCAGCTGGGTTGGATGACCGTAAGTTAAGCCCTACTGAAGGGAGGTCCGAAATATCCCCTACCATTTCACCGGTATAAATTGGTTTTGTCCGTATCCCATTAGGCAACGTGGTATGGAGAACACTTTCTACATTCTCCGCGCCCACTACTGATTCAGCTGAACGTAGCCAATCATCATAGCTAGGTGTATCGGAACTATCCCAAAACTTAATTTCATCGCCGGACATAACTCTACAATAGGCGTTTATCTATCGACTTCCGTACATTTCTTTGGGGGTCATTTCATTCAAACTTTTGAAAAGAATACCTGTGACGCCCTACACAGTGACAAAAGACACCATCCTTTTATGAGCAATCAGCGCTGAAATGAGGCAGAATACGTATGGTTCAATAACCGAACCCCCCAACCAAAGGAATGAAAATGGCAAAGAAATCAACTCACCATTTGCAATACGCTGAGTTTGCCTTTGCGGCCTCAGCGAACCCGCAAGAATTGGAAACNCTCTGCAGACTAACAACTCGCATTGANGTCAAAAAAGGAAGCATCTTAATGCACCAAGGAGCATTTGGAAACGAAGTGCTTCTATTAGTCCATGGGCAACTGGTCATAGAAAAGGACGGNAAGCTTATCGCCTCAATTGCTCCNGGAGCAGTNGTTGGTGAGAGAGCCGTCATCCTTAACGAGCCAAGGGATGCGACTGTTAGAGCCGCATTCGATTCGACCATACTTGCGATGTCNCGAAGTGAATTCAACACTCTTCTTGCAGAATGCCCGAGCATCGCAAGAAATATTCTAGAGGAAGCGCTCACAAGGGCTTAGAGCCAANCTNTAAAGATTCGTTGTCTTCAATATTNGCNTTATTGNAGTCTCTAATCTTAATGATCTTGGGAAGCTCGCAAGGACNAAATACTNCACATGACAAACAACGAAGGAATTCCTGAATTGGCATTTGACGCTGTTAATGTNAGTGACCCTGGGGCGATACCCTACATTGAATTTTCNGCCAATAACTTTGGAGAAATTNTATCTCTNACCGANTCAATGACTGANCAAAGTTGGGTCGTTTCGACACCAGCTGGTCCGCTAGTAGTTGGATACAAACAAATTAAGTCTATTTTGAGAAACCCAGATTGGATATCTCTTCTCTCTAGTTTCTCAGCGTTAGAACAGACTGAGAACGGCATTTCTGATTTGAACGTNATGCTAGAACAAGCACAACGAATTGTCCCTGAAATACCGTCAACAGTGAGGATGAGGCCCAATGTTTTATCTGTTGAGGGCGANGATCACAAAAGACTTCGTAGGTTAGTTAACTCCTCATTTACNTCTGGAAACACAAGTAAGCATAGAAGTTTTATGAAAGACCATGCCGATAGTTTGGTAGCGGGNATTTACGAAAATGGTGGAGGAGAGTTAGTAACTGAATTCTGCAGACCTTTTCCTGTNCCNGTCATATGTCGAATCCTTGGCGTAAACGATGAGGACTGGAGATTGTTTGATGAATGGGCCGACATCATTTTTTCTGCATTAGATGCCGATATTGAATCTGTTATTGGTCGTTTGGGAGAAATTACAAATGCTCAGAGAGAGTTAGATACATATGTCCAAAATCTAATAAAAGAACGAGTTCTNGAACCGCAGGACGACTTACTAACTGAACTNGTTCAAAGTCACTATAANGAAGACCNCCTTTCGCACGATGAGNTGAGCGCCATGGTAGAAGCCATTCTTNTAGCTGGNACNGATACGACTCGCAACCAACTAGGTGCTACTTTGGCAGTTCTGGCGGANCATCCAGACCAATATAGGGCCTTAAGGGATGATCCTTCTTTAATTCCGGCAGCTGTGGAAGAATCTCTAAGGTATATCAGTGCTGTCCGAACTACCGGTCGTTTAGCTACTAGCGATCAAATTATTGACGGTATTCTTTTCCCTGCAGGCTCNACGGTCCTTCTGGGCCTTCATGCAGGCGGTCTATCCGAAGCTGAAAGTAAAGGTTTTGAATTTGATATCTTTAGAGAAAGTGGATGTCCTCATTTAGCCTTTGGGTCTGGAGCNCATCATTGTCTTGGTGCTTCTCTAGCTAGGGCAGAATTACAAGAGGCTCTTGCTGCATTCGTTGAGAAGGTACCGGCATATGAATTAGTCTCGCCAGTCACTTGGAAACCATTATCAATGGGTATTTGGGGACCNGCAAAACTTGAGATAAANGTACTAGAGGACCAAGAGNTTAAATCATCTAATACTCAANCAGACTACATTACNACTGTGAAATCAGAAGCNGTNGATCAAATTGAGCAAGAAACCGAAGAAATNACTGANTGGATTAAGAAAGCTGATGAAACGAGNAANTCACTTCGCCTATCGATTCCAGATTTGAT
Source organism: Acidimicrobiaceae bacterium (assembly GCA_002713485.1). Taxonomy (GTDB): domain Bacteria; phylum Actinomycetota; class Acidimicrobiia; order Acidimicrobiales; family UBA8592; genus UBA8592. Next base: position 16,151 of record PAWI01000021.1, on the reverse strand, counting down.
AAGAAAGCCAAAATTCCCCCCNNTAGCNCGNTTNTTGGTTACGACNTACAGATTCGGAAAAGCTTTTGTTATCTGGAAAATTCGTGATTCCAAATTCGACCCAACATTGAAACAATCCAAACTATATGAACGTTTACGCANAGCTGCTGAGCTACAAGGCCCTACCTATATAAAGCTAGCGCAATTGATCTCTGCTGCAGAAGGTGTCTTCCCTGAAGCACTCGTCGAAGAGTGCAAGAAGTGNAGAGACCAAGTATCTCCTGAGTCCTGGTCAGAGGTTTCTANNGTGCTTGACGATGACTTAGGCATTATGAGAGAAAAGATAATNTNAGTTAACGAGTCTCCNATCGCTGCTGCATCAATTGCTCAAGTGCATGATGCAACCCTTTCAGATGGTTCTGATGTAGTAATAAAAATACAACGACCTGGAATTCGAAAGAAAGTGATAAACGATCTCAAAGTTATGGCGTGGGTTGCCCCAAAGCTAGTAGGGAAAATACCCGTTGCGGCTCTTGCCAATCCNCCAGCACTTGTTGAACTCTTCGCAGAAACTATCTGCGAGGAATTAGATTTCAAATTAGANGTAGCTAATCTATTCGAAATAAAACGTGTTCTTTCTTCTAACCTAAANCAAGATTGGGAAATTCCGGAGCCTGANCTTGAATTAGTAACTGAGCGAGTAATNGTGATGACTAAAGTTTCAGGACTTTCACTCGGGGATTCTATAGATGAAGGTATTGATAAAGATAGAAGTTCAACTGTCTTCCGGCAAATGGTTGAAGGCCTTCTTGAGGGAGCCGTAATTCACGGTATTTTCCATGGAGACTTTCATGCTGGAAATGTTTTTCTCAACGCAGATGGAAAAATAGGTCTCGTTGATTTTGGAATTACTGGTCGGCTTGATGGACTGAGAAGGCAAGCGTTTTTGAGATATGTAGTAGGACTTATGACCGGCGATGTTGAATCTCAAGTTGTAGGNATCAAGGACCTCGGGGCTTTCCCNGCAGATGCTGATATTGGTNTATTAATAAACGAATTCCAGCTAGAACGAAACAATTTTGACCCNCTAGATCTGTCTGAGGAAGAGTTCATTGATGAGTTCAGAAGCTTGATCAAAGGTCTGCTCGCTGAAGGAGCACGCATTCCAAAAGAGCTCATGCTCTTTGTAAAGAACTTCGCTTACCTCTCCTCGGTGATGCAAGAACTCGACCCCGAAATGGATTTACTCCAAGAATTTTTAGAAGTGGCGTCTACTTTTTTCAGTAGAAATGGGGTTAGNGTCGCTACCGAAATAGGGTTCTCNCTTAGCGCTGATGATGTTAGCGATATTACTTTCAGGAGAGTNGCTGGTATCCGCGAGAACGTACCTTCGTTAACTTGGAAAGAACTCGGGGAACGNAGAAACTCTATTATGGAAAGAATGGATAAAAGGTCCATTAAGCAAATTATTCAATAAGTTATGATCGTCTTTGGCTTTCTATAGCCTTGAAGTATCAGACTAAGGAGTGGTAATGAACTCATTCGATAAACCTAATGTTGACGTACCTTTTCAAGGGAGCCCACCTATTGACCTTCTTGTAGAGGATTTAATTGTTGGAGATGGAGCGGAATGTGAGGCAGGCCAAATCATCAGCGTTGACTATGTTGGAATTTCGTGGTCAACAGGAATTGAGTTTGACTCCTCATGGTCGCGAAACGAGGTTTTCGCCTTTTCTCTCGGAGGTGGACAAGTCATATCTGGATGGGATGAGGGATGTAGCGGAATGAGGNTAGGTGGACGTCGAAAATTAATAATTCCTCCAGAAAAGGGCTACGGATCGCAGGGAGTTGGGGGCGTGATAGCACCAAATGAGACTCTCGTGTTTATCGTTGATTTAAGAAGCATTGGTTAATAATGAGGATGGTGCAAGCATGGGTGAACTAACAGGGAAAATAGCAGTCGTCACGGGGTCCAGTAGAGGCATCGGTAGAGGAATAGCGGTAGGCCTCGGNGAAAAGGGAGCAACTGTTTATATAACAGGAAGATCAAAGGGGAAAGGTCCTTTGACCATAGGTGAAACTGCCGAGATGGTTAACGAAGCTGGAGGTTTAGGAATTCCAGTTGCGATTGATTTAGCCGACGATAAACAGATTGAAGCTCTGTATGGCCAAATAGATAAGGAGCATGGTCGGCTAGATATCCATGTAAATAACGCTTTTAAAATACCGAACCCTCCAGTTTGGGGCGGTAAATTTTGGGAGCACCCAATTCAGGTCTGGGATGACCAAGTCGGAATTGGCCTAAGAGCGGCATACGTTGCAAGCGTGCATGCAACACGACTTATGATGCGCAATAATTCCCTTAAACTCATTGTCAATATCTCTTCTAGCGGCTCTGAACGTTACGCACTAAGCGCTAGTTACGGCGTCGCTAAGATGGGCACAGACCGGCTTACGCGTGATTTTGCTGTCGAAGGNAAAGAGGATGGTCTGTGTGTGGTCGGTCTTTGGCCTAGCCAGGTCCTTACTGAATTTATTCTGGAAAGTATTGATAAAGGCGACATTGAATTAGATGAAGAAAATTCTGAAACACCGCTATACACAGGTCGTGTCATCGCTGCCCTTGCGACAAACGAGGATCGGTTTGAGAGAAATGGGCAAGTCCTTACTACAGCTGAATTAGCGCTGCATTACGATATTAAAGATGAAAGAGATAAGCAACCTAGGGGTAAGCGTAATCCCTCTCTATTTAGAGAAACAATATAGAATTTCTATTGGGTTGATTTCGGAGATTCCACCAAGCGTTTAGGAGGAGAGTGTGAACCAGGCTCTCTGCTTCTAACAATGCAGGATTGGCTTCCAATTGCACACAGTGTTCCATCTTGCGACCAGATATGAATTATTCCGTGTCCAAATCCATTTGTTATTGCGTCAACTCTAATATCGAGGAGATACCAATCACTTGGTGATAAATCAATAACCCGTAGGGTATTGTCTAAGCTTGTTGATCCCGCTCTACCTCCTTCAGTGAAACTGATTCCCATAGGAACATAGTCTCCTAGAACAGCGAAAGTAGCTGCTGATGGCTCAAGAAGCTCCGGCATTCGACTCCATACGGCAATTCTTCCGGGTTCTATCTCGGTAGGTTTTGAAGCCCCATGAGGAATAGCCCATCTCTGTTCAATTCTTGAATCTAAAGAGTCATCGACATCAGAGAATCGTTCTCTTACAGGACATGTTTCAGGACTTTGAACTTCAGGGGGTAAACCATATGTTTTTTCTTCAGGGTATTTACGAGACCCGAGTGCGGCGTTTACTGTGATTATCTCTGTGCCACCAACATGCCCGACAGCACGAGCCTGAGTTGTTTTCTTCCCATGAACGGCAAGGGTAACGTCAAAATCTACAACAGTCCCAACTTTTGCGAATAGGAGATATTGTGCAGTGGCCCAAACTACTGGCCTTCCACTTGTTCCTTCCATGGCTGCAATGGCCGCTCCTAGGCCACTCCCACCAAACATTGCTCTATGCCCAGTAGAAATTCCCTTTGAAACAGGTAGATGCCAGCGGTGAGGGTTATGTGAGGGTTCTAAACCTAACCAATTTCTTGCGTCCATGCTTTGACGATACCTGACATTTCACTAAAGAGTTTCAATTAATACATTACGAATTTTTGCAGCAATCAATTTTGGATTTTCCATTGGGGCGAAATGTGTTAGCTGGGAAAAGATTTCATAACGTCCATTAGGTAGAGCCTCAGCGACATTCGGAGCAATTTGGGCAGGGCCTTCTTGGTCTCCACCTCCTGCTACGATTACATTTGTCTTTACCGAAGCCAAGTTCTCATAAATGGTTGTTACTGAGCTCTCGAACACTTTTGCTTCTATTTCTCCTCTGCATTTCAGGATGACACCATCATCATATTCGCGAAACCCGTAGCTAACATAGGCCCACAAAGCGTCTGGATCTACTCCGGAGAATGGAGGGCGCGATGAATAACGTTCGTAGGCTTCTTCACGAGATGAGAATATTTCCTTTCGTTTTCGCGCTGAGGCTGCAAGGCCTCCACCCTTAGAGTTCTTATTGGTGAATATCTCAGGCGAGATCACTATTGGCTCGAATAGCCATGCTGTCTTAAATGTTAAAGGTTGAATTTGCTCGGCCAGCAAAATACTGCTTCCCCCCATACTGTGTCCTACAGCAAGTGTTGGCTCTAGTTTGAAATGACTCACTACAGAAAGAAGGTCCTGAGCCATTCCATTCCAATCCATTGAAAGGTCTAGTGGTACGGAGCTGTCACCATGGCCCCTGAAGTCAAGCGAAACGCAGTGGAATTCCTCAGAAAGAAGAGTGCAGATTGGGTCCCAATAACGACCATGGAATCCTGTTGCGTGGCAGAAGATAACATGTGGCCCTGACCCACCGTAGTCGTGTGTCGCTACCTCCACTCCATCGGTGGAGGTAACCATCGTTACAACGGGGGTATTGCTTTGCTGCATAGACAATAGCCTACGCCATTGATCATTAATACAGAATATTTTATGGGGCTTTAACTTGCAGCAGTTCGGTGTCTGCGTAAGCCAATAACGGGGGTTGTGGGCGCAAATCCAGCTTCAGCTCGCTCTATTTCTGATTCTCCGCCCCAGAAGCCAAGTTCTCTTTGTTGCCGAGCGTACGTCTGACAGTCGGCAAGAACTTCGCACTCAAAGCAGACTTTTCGAGCACGATTTTCACGTCGCTCTCGAGCAGCCGGCCTTTCGCCAGGGGGAGGAAAGAATAGTTGCGACTTTCCTTGACATCCCGCATTCTCCATCCACCAAGGTCTGGTGTTGGGTGCTTGGACTTCAATTGCTGTCATCGAATACCCTTCAGTTTTCCTCTACTCACATTGTCAATCTATGCGGGTTTTCTCCCTTTGTCATGATCTTGTTTATGAATAGTTACGATGACTATATCATTATTAGAGATGTGTCTCCAGCTCTGCTTTTTAGACGTCTATAGCAACTTTTATTGCGCCAAGATTGCGTGATCGGGCAGTATCAAATGCGTCTGATGCCGCATCGAGAGGGTACCTATGAGTAATAATTGCTGCTGGTAATTCTGGAGTAGAAGCTAGAATTTTTACTGCTAATTCAAAGTCCCGTTCTCCTTGCGTGTTTCCGTAAGTGATAGAGGGAACTAGCGATACCTCTTTCATCCCCATTGACATTCCAGGCAGTTCTGTAGGGTCCCAGTAGGTTGAAGGGATAGCGACAACACCACCTTTCTCTGCTAGGTCAACCGCCGTTGCTAGAGCGCTAGCAGTTCCTGCGGCTTCAACAACGACGGGAGCTTTCTGTTGTTGATGCGCCTGAGCCCCCAGCCTATAGCCAGCTTCAATCTGATGCCGATGCCTCGCTACGAGCTCGACCTCTGCGCCGAAATACTTTGCCACAGCTACACAACATAGTCCTATCGTCCCTCCTCCGACGACAACAACTCTGTTAACAGAATTTGCTTTAACTCGAAGTAGAGACCTCACGGCCACTGCTAAGGGTTCAGTCAGAAAAGCATCTTGGATGCTTACGCTTTTCGGCAATGGGGTAAGGAACCTTTCCGGAACAATGACTTTTTCAGCCATTCCACCATCTATTCCAATCCCCATNGTGTTTGGAAGAGCGCTCTCACAGTAGGGCTGTGATCCCCNATTGCAATANGAACATTCCCCGCATGACAACATTGGCTCAATAGCCACAAATTTCCCATTAGGAGTAGTACCCGAAATCTCATGGCCAGGCGTAACTACCATCATATTTGCATCAATCAAGTGGAGATCTGATCCGCAGATACCTACTGCTTTAACAGCTACAATGACCCCCTCGCCTTTCGGGTCTGGTACGTCACGAAGCTCTATCACTTGATCCGAAACCTTAACTGCTTTCATGAAGATATCACCTCTCNAATACAAAAAAATGAAATGTGGGCCTAAATTGGTTTTACTGGAACACAATGAATAGATTTTAGTTGAAACCCACACATTGGACAGAGCAAGCCTATGCCAGAACGCTCAGATGCGAAAGAAAAAAAGTTTTTAACTCGACCTTTATGGCTTGCAAATATCGGCAAGTGGGATGCACAAGNAATTGGCGATANNACATTTGCAGGACTCANGGAAAGGGAGGTGTTTGAGATCTATGCTCCAATTGCAGAAAGGATAATTAGTGATTTCAATGAGCGAAGCTTCTCTCAGGCTCCAGATAATAGCCCCTTAATAATTGGAGTAACCGGAAGCGTAGCTGTCGGGAAATCTACAATTTCTAATCTTTTGAAAGAACTCTTTGTCAATTCACCAGCCAAACTGCAGACGCAAGTTATATCAACAGATAATTTCCTGTTCACTAACGAACGTTTACAGCAGAACCGCATCTTGCACCGCAAAGGTTTTCCCGAAAGCTTTGATACCAATGCGATTATAGAGTTTCTCACGGAACTGAAGGAAGGGAAATCTTCGTTTAGCCTTCCGGTCTACTCACACGAGACATATGATATTGAAGAGAGTTATTCACAATTTGATGCTCCGAAGGTCTTAATTCTTGAAGGAGTTAATATCCTCCAAGAATCGGCCGATAAGAGCAACAATACTAGATTGGAGATCAGCGAATTTCTTGACTTTTCTATCTTTATTGATGCTGACGAGAACGATATAGCGCAATGGTATGAGGATAGATTTTTAGACTACTGCTATAGGGCCGAATCTGATAGGAGCTCTTTTTTTCTTCAATTCAAGGACCTCACCCATCAAGAACGCAAAGAATTAGCTGAACATATTTGGAATTCCGTGAATCGCCCCAATTTGCTAGAGCATATAAGTCCCTCAAGAGAATTTGCCGACCTTATTTTAAATAAGAGTTTTGACCATTCAATACTCTCTTTAGAAATCCCTCCGTTCTGGACATCGCCCTAGAGGTGTCANCCAAAGGCGAGNTACAGTATTGTTAGANATACAAGGAGTTATAAATGGCTATTAACTTAGACGCTATTGGTAAGGAATCTGAACCTCATGAAAGTTCATGGGATTCAAAAGATTGCTTGCTCTACAGCTTAGGTGTCGGAGCTGGGGCATCTGACCCCACAGGATTTGAGCTAGAATTCACCACAGAAAACACAAAAGATGTTTCTCAAAAAGCCCTTCCTACAATGTGCGTTGTATTAGGTGGAACAGGCGGGCGCGGCCCACTCGCTCACTTAGGTGATGTTAATTATTCAAAGATGGTGCATGGCGAACAACGAGTTGTCCTTCACAAGCCTCTTCCAACGAAAGCCACTGTTTTGTCTACGAGTAAAATATCTAATATCTACGATAAAGGAAAGGCCGCTCTAGTTATTCTAGAAAATATCGCTGTTGACACAGATGATGGCAAACCTGTCTTCACGAATATAAGTAAATTATTTTTCCGAGATGAAGGTGGCTGGGGTGGTGATCGTGGTCCTGTCGACAAAATAGAATTTCCTGATCGTGATGCAGACCATGTTGTCAGTTATGAAACAAGAACTGACCAGGCCCTTCTCTATAGACTTAATGGTGACCGAAATCCCCTTCACTCAGATCCATCCTTTGCGGCCCTAGGAGGATTCCCCAAACCAATTTTGCACGGGCTTTGCACCTACGGCTTTACGGGTCGAGCACTAGTACACCTTGCTTGCGGCAGTAACCCTGATAATTTTAAGAGCATGGACGGACGTTTTAGTTCTCCTGTCATTCCNGGAGAAACACTTGAAATTCGTGTCTGGGAGGATGGAGATCACTTTAAGTTCCGAACTTTAGCTGGTGATAGAGTTGTTCTTGATAACGGAGTTTTGCATACTCGATAACTAAGGATAGAAGTATGAGTAATAGAGATTTGTTCTTACCGCAGATGCCAAAGGAGGAAATGGCTTTGCCTGGCAGGAACGATGACATGAAAATAGTGGATAGACATTACGTATTAGGATCTTCCCAAACTAATCCTTCCGGCAATAATCTAGCCTATGCGATGTTCGGAATGGGATGCTTTTGGGGAGCTGAGCGCAAGTTTTGGACGTTAGAGGGAATAATCTCGACATCAGTTGGCTATGCAGGAGGTTTTACCCCTAATCCTTTATATGAAGAAGTCTGTTCTGGCATGACTGGCCACAATGAAGTCGTTCGTGTTGTGTTTGAGTCCGAAGCACTAAGTTACAAATCGCTACTAAAAGTGTTTTGGGAGAATCATGACCCTACCCAAGGCATGCGACAAGGAAATGATGTCGGGACACAATACAGGAGTGGAATTTATTGTTTCTCTAAGGAGCAACTCAGTGAAGCTGAAGCATCACGGTCAGTGTTTCAATCTGCCTTGGAACAGAAGGGATTTACAGCAATAACTACCGAAATCACAACGGCTCCAACCTTTTACTTTGCTGAAGATTACCACCAGCAATACCTAGGCAAGAATCCTAATGGGTACTGCGGATTGGGCGGAACTGGAATTACGTGTTCAATCTGAAGAGCTAATTTTCAAAGATAACCCTAAATTCTATTCTTCTGTTTGCAGCTCGGTCAGCTGCAGTAACTTCTGGGTCGATCTTCAGCCGTGTTTCTCCATAACCGATTGCTGAAAGACGGCTAGGTTCAGCTCCTCTAGATATTAAGTACTCCAAGACAGCTTCAGCTCTACTAGCGCTAAGATCAAGATTTATATCCTCGGCTCCATCAGTATCAGAATGACCTTCAATCTCTAAGTTCCCCTCAGGGTTTTCAATTAAAATCTCTGCTACTCGGTTCAGGATTGGTTTAGAACTCTCTGCCAAGAAAGGGCTACCCACTGCAAACAAAATAGGGTCTGACCCAACAATTTGGTTTAAAGCAATCTCAGTTTTGATTGTTCCTGGAATTAATACAGCGTCAATAATATGAACGACTCCATTCGCCGCAGTGATATCCGCTTGGACCAACAAACTATCCTGAATTTGCGTAGTCGATTCATCAACCGCCTGAACAATTAACGATTCGCCTTTAAGCGTCGTTAGATCCACTCCCCCAGCAAACTGGGATAGGTAGAATTCACCTGGAACAATGTGGAATTGAAGAATATCGCTCAGCTGCACTAATTGAGCAAATTCTTGGAGTGCTGAAATATCTAGGGCCTGCATCGCATCATTAGTAGGCGCAAANACTGTCACTGATGCTACTTCGTCTCCTATTTGTTCTTCGATGCCGGCAGCAGAGAANAAATCAAAAACTTGACTAAGTTCAGGCAAATCCCTAATCACCTCAAAAACCGTCCGNTGTGAGCCTTCAATGATTAAATTGTCAATTACCTTCACTCCAAGAGCTTCGAATTTCGTCAATACACGGGAGCGGTCCGCTTCATCAATNATTTCACCCGAGATTTCTAAGTTGATAATCGCTAAATCTACGCCAGTTAAAATTTCAAATTCTGCACTCACTGAACCGCCAGGCACAAGTTGATTTGAGGCCACGATCAAAGCATCAGCAAGTGCCTGAGCGTTCACNCTGCCACTTAAAGAAATAACATCCCTCGAGTACTCTGCATATGCAGTGATAGGCGCATTTTGTGATAATTCATCATCGTCTACGGGTNAGAGAGGTATCGGNGTTGGGCTTTCCCCGAGGTCACCTGCATTTGTGGAATCTAGCAGAGTTAGCTCTGAACCTTCAGTATCTCCCCATACNACGAGACCTAAAAAAGANGCTAGAGCGCCAAATAGAAAGATTCCTACATATTTGATACTTATTTTCATAATCCTATGACCGCTTTTATAGTAATACCTATCTGAGATAAGGAAACNGCATCAGTTGATCTGCCCTCATTGTGTAAGGCATGAACTATAGCCATAAGACTCGATTCGCTCAGGAAGCCAGAGGGCCAAAATCCTTTAATCAAAANGTAAAGNGCTAGGAGGATTCCTCCCCAAGTTANAAATCGGATCATTAACCGNACCCACAATCGATCAAANCGNGCCCTTAGAACAGGATCCGTGCCGACTGCACCGTAATGAGAGACGTGTTTCGTCCACTTTTGTCCATCCCAATAACGAGCCTCATAACGTCCAGTAGGGTCAGGGTACCATCCCTCATCTAATAAGGGAGGCGGCGGAAAAATTGGGCGCATCACCTAAAACACATTAGTTCCCAGAAAACACTAAATACTGTCACTCANCNAGAACAATGTAGAACTAACGCACCTGTTATCCCTCTTCCGTAAGATCTTTTCTTTGCCTGGGCTTAGTGGTGTAATTCCTATTTTTCCATTCAATACTCTGTCCGGTCATAGCGATCATCATTGACCAAAATAACGTCATTCCCCAAAACAGCATTGCAAAGGGATGGAAAATGACTCCCCATAATGGGTCCCTTCCAACTGATGACGTAATGAACCTACCTAAGATCAAGAGTACTACTTGCCAAAGAACCTCCATAGGGACTGGTGCGCCAAAAAAACCTGCAAGAAGCCTTAAAAATGGGAGGGCCAAAAGTGGAGCTACCATAAATGTGACCAAGAGCGATAACGAAGTTCGATAGCTCAACGCTCCATAGGCGTTTTTGGAAAAGCCTTTCCAAATATCCCTGAAACCTGAATACCAGGTAGTAGTCGCTAGGTCAGTGCCATTAATTAGTCTTTGATGGTATCCCGCAGCTTTCACGGAGCGCGCAAGCTGAACATCATCAACGATATGATCGGGGTGAGCAGCATGGCCACCTGACTCGTTGTATGCAGTCCGACTTACCCCAATAAAGGGGCCAAAGGCTAAAGCTATATCAGGGTTGGAGCTCCGATGGATTAGAGACGCTGGAAATAATGCGAGAATGGCGTGATTAACGATTGGCAGAAGAATACTACTTGAAAATGACGTTCCTTGATTCCGGAGCAGTGAAGCTACCATATCTACATTCTCTGTTCTCATAACGTGGAGTACCGAGGAAATAGCTGCTGGTTCTAAAATCGCGTCAGCATCGATAAAGAAAAGGACATCGCCTGTTGCTTGCATTGAGAGTTGGTGACAGGCCCAATTCTTTCCAGTCCATCCTGCAGGTATAGGTTTACCGGAAACGAGCTTAACTTTGGCCCCGTGCGATTCAATAATTGCACGGGTTCTGTCAGTTGAATGATCATCAAGAACAATTATCTCCATATTGTCGTGGTCCTGATTGATAAGAGATCGAAGGCAATCACCGATAAACCCTTCTTCGTTTCTTGCAGGTATTAGAAGACTGACTCTTGCGTTTGACTTGGGAAGCCCAGCCTTCGGCCGAATGACGACACGAAGATTCCATAGAATCAGACCTAATTGACATACCAGTAGCATGGTGAGAAATCTGCCAAAGATAAATTCCCAAGTCATACAATTACTACTCCACAAGCATCAACTAGTTGCTATCACCAGATAGTTTACGCCAATCGCTGCTTCCTTCAATCTTCCTAGTCCTAGGTTCATCAACTTTTCGTTTGAGACCTACGAGAAGAAATAATCCGACTGGGATAAGTATTCGCTGAAGCTGATATCCAAATAGCGGAGCAAAAGCTATTGATAAAAAGACNACGGTNACTGTCGTTGGCATAAATTTTCGGGTTTTGANCCAAACTAGTCCTGAAACAGCTACCGCAATCAAAGCGGAATAAGGAAGTAGAGCTGCTGTAAACCCTCCTACCGAAGAGAGNCCCTTCCCACCTATGAATTTCAGCCATACAGGAAATCCGTGACCTAGGAGCAGGAAAAANCCTGCGAAAGCCACTCTTGCTGAATTTTGGTTTGATACAAGGNCTGCGATNACAGCTCCTTTGCTGAANTCAAGGAGAAACACNAGCGAACCCCAGCGATGACCTACAGTATGAAAAACATTCCTCGCTCCGACGTTTCCCTCTCCTACGCTTCTAACGTCAAGACTTTTAACGGCTCTGCCGATGATGTACGCAACTGGAATTGACCCCAAAAGATATGCAGATACACCAAGAAGTAAATAGTAAACAAGAGAGTTCATAACATACGCTCCAAACTGGCATTTTAGAAGATTCAGAATTCATAAACATACTTTCAGAAGAATCGGTAACAAAAAGTTACTTCTTGGCAGGAATTTAACATTNCTGAGATTAAGCTCTACGCTTCAAGAATGACCANTGACGACCTTCCAGGAATCAACAAAGCGAATGTAACCCTATGGTTAAAAGAACGATCTGAGGTTGATGGCGAAGTCAGTTTCGCTGTAGTCACCCATGGGCGCTCTAATCTTACTTATAAATTAGNGGATGAAGCAGGTAGAAAGTGGATCCTTCGGCGACCTCCTACGGGGCACATCCTTGCTTCTGCCCATGATATGGGTCGTGAACATAAAATTATTGCGGCATTAGGGCCTAGTGATGTGCCAGTACCTGGGATTGTGGGCATGTGCCAAAATGAGGATGTTACAGGAGCTCCATTTTTCATAATGGATTTCGTCGAAGGGAGTATCATCAAAGACCTTGTTGATGCTCAGAGTTTCTCGCCAACTGAACGAAAGGCACAGAGTATTTCACTAGTTGAGACTCTAGCTACTCTTCATAAAGTTGACCCTGAAAGCGTAGGACTTGGTGATTTAGGAAAGCGTCAGGATTATGTGGGTCGTCAGTTACGAAGATGGAAGCGACAGGTAGATGAGGGGTCTGATAGAGAAATGCCGCTCTTCTACGAGCTCCATAAGAAACTTGAAACCTACGTACCAGATCAGGAAGGTTATGGGATAACGCACGGAGACTACCGGCTTGATAACTGCATGATTGGTTCCGACAACAATGTTGCTGCGGTATTGGACTGGGAATTATGCACACTGGGAGATGTTCTTGCGGATTTAGGCGGGATGCTTATGTGGTGGGGCGAAAAAGACTCATCAGACTCCCTCATCATGAACGATGCTCCAACACTTGCAGAAGGGTATATAAGTCCCCAGATGGTTGCAGAAAGATACAGAGCAGTTTCTGGTAGAGATCTTTCAAACTTGCCGTTCTACGTTGCATTCCAATTTTGGCGTTTAGCAGCGATTACAGAAGGAGTTAGAGTCAGATTCACCGCAGGAGCTATGGGCAATAAAGATATCGGAGACGAGCTGACAGGTTTCAATACGCGCATTGACGCACTTCTTGAGGCCTCGAAAACGAAACTCTTGGAACTTTAACGCAGACTCCTGAAAAACTTTTGAATATCCTCAGTTACAAGTTCTGGTTTTTCAGCCGCCGCAAAGTGACCACCTTCCGGCATCACGGTGTACTGATGAAGATTTGTGTATTTCTTCAGGATTGAATGTGGGAGGTGCACAACATCTTTCGGAAAAACCGCCACACCCGTAGGTGCTTCAAGACGCGGAATCCGTTCGTGGACAAGTGGCCAAGGTTTCTTGAAATGTTCGTGATAGATGCGCAAAGATGAGCCTATCGACCGCGTACACCAATAAAGTGAAGCCGTAGTGCATAAATGTTCTCTAGTAAACGATTGTTCCACATCACCAGTATTGTCACTCCAGTTTCTCCGTCGCTCCCAAATCCAAGCAGCTGTTGCTACAGGAGAGTCAGCCATCCCGTATGCGAGGGTCTGGGGATCTAAAAGATGAGTAGTTAGATGCGATCGAATAGTATTCTCCGCCTGTTGGCTTCGCTCTATCTTCCAGTTCTCATCATCACTCCATGCATCTTGTGGCAAGCTTCTTCTATCTACGCCTGGAATAACGCTTAAGCTCATATGCGCTCCAATTAATGACTGAGCATATTCATGAGCCAAATGTGCTGTCACTAAAGCTCCCCAATCTCCACCATGGGCACAGAATCGCTCATAACCGAGTACTTCGGTCATCAAGGTATTCCAAAGTTTTGCTACCTCTTGGACGTCAACGCCTGCTTTCGTCAAGGGCGAAGAAAAGATAAATCCAGGGAGTGAAGGGACGTAAACGTCAAAACTGTCCTTAGGGTCACCCCCATACTTCTCAGGATCGCTTAGTGGGCCGATGACATCCTTAAAATCCCAAAATGTCCATGGCCACCCATGAGTTAAGATTAATGGCTCTGGGTTGGGCCCTTTACCGGGTGCGTGGAGGTAGTGAATGGGTACCTGATCTATGGTGACAGAAAAGTGGTCCCATTCATTTATTTGGGTTGCTACACTGTCCCACTTCCACTCGGTGGTCCAATAGTTGACCATGTCCTGCATCCACTGCTTCGGTACACCGTAGTCCCAGCTGTCTTCTCCTACTATCGGGGGCCACTTTGTGTTTTCTAATCTCAAGAACATCTCTTGAAGTACTTTAGGGTTGAGATCTATTTCAATTTGTTTTGGTTCGCTCATACTTACTCTCTGTGGGTTATCTCAGTCACTATTGCCGATTGTGTCTTCCCGAAGTCGATGAATGTTTCAGTATCTCTTCTTACCACTTCAGGACTTGAAGCGTCCAAATAGAATCGTTCATTCCAGTCTTCTCTAGTCGCAAACCACAATTCACTAATTGCATTGATCTCAAAACCATCGGGAGGGCTTCCATAGATAATGTCAATATCCAAATTTTGCGCATAGGCCTGCATCCCGTGATGCTCCCGAGCTATAGCTGCATGCGCCCGATACCGTGCANGAAATNNATCANTNCCTAAATTATNTCTTTTNGATACGAAGGAAATTTGCTTTATCCCCCCGTACGTCGGGTTAGAATCCGNTGNCCTATTGTCCCAGTGATGTATTTTAGTTACGGANAGGCCAATNTCAGCTTNTANATCTGGTGTCAGGGACCATACAACACCAGCAAACCGGGGTTCGTAGTTTGAAATTCCTCGCAAGTTCTCGAGTGGCGACTGATCGNTTACNACATCAACAGAAAGNACACCATAGTCNTTTTCATATTCTGTCCTTTCGGGCAGTTCNGTGAAGAATATNTGNGCATAACAGAGGTTTTTGACTACCCCTTTGGAATGTCTTTCCATGGAATCCCTCTGTCAACACGTATATCTCTTGGAAGTCCTAGTGCCTGCTCCCCTAAATTATTGTGGTGAACCTCATCTGTCCCCCCACCAATGGAAATCGGATANCGTGAGTGCANNANTTCCATCGCCCACTCNCTTGCGGTGTGNGAAGNTACTACACCNGCNNCNCCNAGAATTTCTTGNGCNAGNTCACCTTCAANNCTNCNATTCTGAGCAACNAAAAGTTTAACAATTGAAGGNTGNATAGGTGGCATCTGCCCGTTNCGNACNGCTACAGANATTCTGTCACTCATGANTTTNAGNAGNTTNTTTCTGGAATANANGNTNGCTAATTTTTGNCNCANNACAGGNTCNTGNNTNCTTCCTAGGCTTTNTGNNAANTGAATNAGNTGACTTGGGTTATCTCCTGCCGCTCCGCCGATCATNGCTGACTCGTTNCTCATTACTACNCGNGCTGGCCCCCANCCNTTATCTATTTCTCCGAGCACATTCTNTATGTNGCACCGTGCGCCGTCTAANAANACTTCAGCAAAGTGCCCTGCGCCATGTGCTTGTATCAGCGGTCGGACTTCAACGCCCGGTTGGTTCATNTNAAATAGNAGAAANGTTATNCCTTCATGTTTATGCGCATTTGGGTTTGTCCTTACAAGAAGGATTCCCATATCTGCATACATTGCGGCAGAGTTCCATACCTTTTGTCCGTGTATAACAAATTCATCGCCATCAAGTTCAGCTTTGGCTCCTAGCCCAGCTAAGTCACTACCTGCGCCAGGTTCACTGAATAGTTGACACCAGCTGACTTCACCACTTATTAGCGTCTTGATGTGTTCTTGTTTTTGATGTTCTGTTCCGTATTTAAGTAAAGCAGGTAGAGCCATCGCGATTATCGAATGATAGAAGCCAGTATGCACTTGATATCCAGTTGATTCTTCACGGAAGATCTTTTGCATCCATGCTTCACCACCATGACCACCGTATTCGGTGGGGACGGTAGTTCCTGCAAAACCTGCTTCGTGCAGTTTCATTTGCAGTTGCTGGCATGCGTTGTGATGATTCTTTTCGGTTTCTTTACTGGGCATCCAATGAAGAGTTGAAAAGGGTTTTCGCTCTTTGAGAGGGTCAATATTATCTTTAAGCCATTGCTGAGTCTTGAGGCGGTATTGCTCTTCCATATTTTGATCTCTAGTCATTACTCGGATTCTATGGTGAAGATCCTGT
>PAWI01000020.1 GCA_002713485.1 Acidimicrobiaceae bacterium | reverse complement strand
TTTCGGGTGGCCAGAGAAAACTTCTTGAAATGGCAAGAGCTTTAATGTCTGAACCAAAACTGATTCTTCTTGATGAACCTATGGCAGGTGTTAATCCAGTTCTTGTAGAATCCTTACTCACGCATATAGAAAACCTCAGAGATGAGGGCGTTAGCGTACTTTTCATTGAACACGACATGGACGCAATCATGGGAATCTCTGATTGGATAGTAGTTCTAGCAGAAGGTCAAGTAATCGCTGAAGGGACTCCTTCTGATGTTTCAAAAAATCCGGCAGTTATTGATGCGTATCTTGGAAGCGCAATCGCTGAGGAGCTTAAAGATGTCTGATACCAGAAAGGTTGTACTTGAGTCTAAGGATCTAGTTGCAGGTTACTTACCAGGAGTTGACATACTGACCGGCTGCAACTTTAAACTGTTCCGAGGAGAACTCGTGGGAATTATCGGACCGAATGGTGCTGGGAAATCAACCTTAGTGAAAAGTATGTTTGGCCTTGTGGAAGTCCGAAGTGGAACTGTTCAATTACTCGGTGAAGAAATCACAAACCTAGCTGCACATGAGTTAGTTCGAAAAGGCGTAGGTTATGTTCCACAAACCGAGAATGTTTTCCCATCACTAACTGTCGCTGAAAATCTTCAAATGGGGGCATACCAATTGAAACCGACCGAAGTCTTAGAACGTGTTAAAAACATTACTGACCTTTTCCCTAAGCTCGGCCAAAGGATTAAACAAAGGGCGGGGCTCTTGTCTGGTGGTGAACGGCAGATGCTTGCTATGGGAAGAGCTTTAATGATGGAACCATCAGTTCTGCTTCTTGATGAACCCTCCGCTGGCCTTTCACCAGCCCTTCAAGTGGATGTTTTTGAGAATGTGACATCAATAAACAAAACAGGAGTTTCGATCGTCATGGTTGAACAAAATGCTACCCGTTGTCTAAAAATTAGTGACCGCGGTTACGTACTTGACCAAGGCAAGAATGCATACGATGGAACCGGAGAGGGACTTCTTCATGACCCTAACGTCATTAAATTATATTTGGGAACAATGGCGGAGTCGCGGTAGTCAAGCACCCTGTAATCACTATTATGCTTTGATGAACAAAGCTGTTAGGGTTACTTAATGAATTGGTCTTTTAGGAGAATCAGCTAGATACCGATTATTTCCGAGAAGTATCAAAGATTTGACTTCAGGAATACCCAGTTAAAGCCCCATCTATACCGAGGAGGAGAGAACACTAGTGGCAACAAAGCAAGCACACGGCAGCGGGGACTCTTCACCCCCCATAGCGGGAGATACGTCAACTTTCCCATCCGACGCTGAGCTGTCAAGAACACTAGTTGCTTCCTCGGGGACCGCTACCTTAAGCACTCTTACTGCAAATGGCTACCCATACGGGAGCATCGTTTCGTTCATCCATGACGAGCTAGGTAATCCGGTTATTCTAATTTCTGATTTGGCAGAGCACACGATAAACGCGCGTCAGAATGAAAGAGCCTCTATGTTGATCAGCGAGCCTTCAGGAGAAGGAGATCCCCTCGGGAAAGCTCGACTAACACTTATTGGTACATTGCACCTATTAGAAAGCCCAAGATCTGAACGAGAGGTCTACCTTGCGAAGCATCAACATGCATCATTCTATGCTGATTATGAGGATTTCAATTTTTGGAAATTATCTGTGAGCGAATGTAGATATGTTGGTGGATTCGGCCATATGAGCTGGGTTCAAAGCGAAAAGTACCGCTCAGCGGAGATTGATCCGCTTTTCCATAACGCACAAGGAATTATTGATCACATGAATAACGATCACAAAGACGCAAACCTCCTCTACGCAAAGAATTTAGCCAATTTAACTGATTGCACTGAAGCATCAATGCTAGGCATTGATCGCTATGGGATAACTCTGAGAGCAACGACACCAACTGGGCCAAGAATGGTAAGGCTTGGTTTTCCGACCGTCCTCAAAAGCGAGGAAGAAGCAAGACCTGCCATAATTGATTTATTGGATATAGCTAAAGCAGTCAATGACGGTCAGTCAGTTCATAAGGAGTAAGGGGATGTACGGAGAGGTAAAAGACGTTACGACTATTTCTCCCAGCATGGTCAGAATAGTTTTAGGAGGNAATGGTTTAGAAGACTTTTCACCGACTGGCTTCACTGATCAATACATAAATGCTTACTTCATTCCAGAAAACGCATCTTATAAGCCGCCATTTAANCTGGAAGAGGCCCGCTCTTTAAGCGATGATCAAAGACCAAGGCCAAGAAGGTTCACTGTACGCCGATGGGAACCCGACACTAGAGAATTAACAATTGATTTTGTCACTCATGGTGACCAAGGATACGCAGGAACGTGGGCGCAAAGAGCTCAAGTAGGTGATCTCTTACAATTTAAAGGTCCTAATGGAAGCTACAAACCTGATGTTAGGGCTGACTGGCATCTTCTTGCCGGTGATGAAAGTGCTCTTTCAGCTATTAGCGCATCAGTCGAATCTATTCCAGATGATAAACCTTGTTTAGTATTTCTCATAGTAGATGGTCCAGAAAATCGTATTGACTTTACTGCATCTCCTCAACATCAGATTATTTGGATATACCGTTCAGCAGTACCTAACCCCGAAAGCGCTCTTCTTGAGGCAATCAAAAGCTACTCTTTTCCCGATGGTGAATTTGATATTTTCGTTCATGGGGAGGCCGGTGAAATTCGGGACATTCGTAAATATCTAATTCTTAACCATGAAATCAATATTGAATCATCCTCTATTTCACCATATTGGAGAAGAGACCATACTGATGAAGCTTGGAGAAGTATTAAAAAACAATGGCTAGCGGATCAAGAAATGGATACTTAATCNGCTATACGCTGAGATCTAATACAGCTTCTAAATCAGCAACAACNCCTGAGTAAAATGGGCCGAATTCTGCGTACTCNGCTGATGCTTCATCAAAACGCATCGTGTAAACAACATCTTTAAGGTCATCAGGATTNGTACAAAATAAAGTTACACCCCATTCAAAATCATCAATCCCTGTGGACCCTGTTATTACTTGCAATACGCGTCCAGCAAATTTTCTACCCGATGCNCCATGCTCGTACATTAACTCTTTTCTCTTTTCAAAATTTAGCGTGTACCAATTCTGATCAGGNTTCCTTCGTTTNGACATAGGATAAAAGCACCATGCACGTTTATCTGCAGGAGGNAGTTCTGGNTATAAANGTGCCTNNCGCATTTCCTCAGGTACACCAGCTGCATATTCAGAGATCTCTGTTAACGAAACGTANGAATCAATAATTCGCGTACCACAATTTGATATGTCTCTTTCTACTTGNCGNAGTTGCACCCAATCATTACTGAGCATCATAAGAGCGAAATCAGCTTTATGCCCNAATATTGATACNGCNATAATTTGAAANTTTTCTGATTTTTTTTCGTTNANGNTTGCTAATAATTNGTCTTTATCAAAGCTCTTTTCAGCCTTACAAAACAAATGAAGTACCCCAAGACCTGTGGATGGGATAAGAGGATCCATAAAGAAAGTGTAGTTACTTTAATACAGCTTTACGATGTGACTGTGACTAGAAGTCCATATCCGGCATACCAGGCATTGCTCCAGTTTCTTCGGGGGCATCAGCAATAACTGCTTCTGTTGTTAAGAATAGTGCAGCAATTGATCCAGCATTTTGGAGTGCGGATCGTGTTACTTTTGCAGCATCAATAATCCCAGCCTTTACGAGATCCTCGTATTCACCAGTCGAAGCGTTTAGCCCATTTGCCCCATCTAAATTTCTAACCTTCTCTACTATGACTCCTCCCTCAAGGCCAGCGTTTATGGCAATTTGATTTAAAGGACCCTCCAATGCTTTTGCTACTAATCGGGCACCTGTATTTTCATCTGGGTTTCCTAAATCATTGGATATAGCAAGAACAGCCGACTGAGCTCTTAGTAGCGTCACTCCTCCGCCTGCAACAACTCCCTCTTCAATCGCAGCTTTAGTAGTTGAGACAGCATCCTCAATCCTGTGCTTCTTTTCTTTCAATTCCACTTCGGTAGCTGCACCAACTTTAAGGATTGCAACACCTCCTGAAAGTTTTGCTAGACGCTCTTGGAGCTTCTCCCTATCATAATCGGAATCGGTATTTTCAATTTCAGCTTTAATTTGTGCAATTCTACCGTCTACATCTTCACGGCTTCCAGAGCCTTCAATAATCGTAGTTTCGTCTTTTGTAACAACAACTTTTCGCGCTTCTCCAAGAAGGTCAAGTGTTGTTGCATCAAGTTTTAAACCTACTTCCTCACTTATTACTTGCCCGCCAGTGAGAATAGCCATATCTTGCAACATGGCTTTTCGTCTGTCACCAAAACCTGGGGCTTTGACGCTTGCAGAAGTGAACGTGCCGCGTATCTTATTAACAACGAGAGTAGCTAAAGCTTCCCCTTCAACGTCCTCAGCGATAATGAGAAGTGGCTTTCCTGATTGCATTACTTTTTCTAACACAGGGACAATGTCTCTCACAGCTGAAATTTTTGAAGAGGCAAGGAGAATGTATGGGTTCTCAAGCACAGTCTCCATTCGATCTGCGTCAGTAACGAAATACGGAGAAATGTAACCTTTATCAAAACGCATACCTTCGACAAANTCCATATCCATTCCAAATGTTTGNGATTCTTCAACTGTGATCACGCCATCTTTCCCGACCTTATCAATTGCTTCGCTTATCTTGGCNCCGATNTCTGAATCTGCCGCTGATATCGCAGCTACGTTCGCTATCTGCTCCTTATCTGAGGAAACNTCCTGAGATTGACTTGCGATTGATTCAACGGCGGCTGTGACCCCAGCNTCTATGCCTTTTTTAAGAGACATAGGNTTTGCGCCTGCTGCCACATTTCTGAGTCCTTCCCGAACCATTGACCAGGCCAAAACAGTTGCAGTAGTCGTTCCATCGCCTGCCACGTCGTCAGTTTTCTTTGCAACTTCTTTTACAAGTTCAGCGCCGATCCGTTCGTATGGGTCCTCAAGGTCAATTTCTTTAGCAATTGAAACACCGTCATTGGTTATGGTTGGTGCGCCCCATTTTTTATCCAGGACCACATTTCTTCCTTTAGGGCCAAGCGTCACTCTCACTGCGTCAGCTAGCGTGTTCATTCCTTTCTCAAGACCTTTTCTTGCTTCTTCATTGAATGAAATGATTTTTGCCATTTGAACTCTCCTTATTTACTACTTCTTGTAACAATATGTTTGGTTGGTTTATTCCTCAAACGGTATTTTTCCCAAACGCATCCTGCAAGGCAGATTTTACTCATCCGTTAGAAATTTACCTCAAATACTAATTTCTGGTTCAGTTTTTTCCTCCAGCTACTGCTGGAACTATTGATACTGTCTGTCCATCTTCCAGTTTGGTTTCTAATTTTCCAAGAAACCGAATATCTTCGTCATCCAAAAATATGTTCACGAATCGTTGAAGATTTCCTTCCTCGTCGAGGACTCTATTGACAAAATCCGGATATTCCGTTTTTATATTTTCTAAAAGCTGATTCAGAGTACTGCCATCAGAAGAAATAACTGAGTTACCTTTTGTTAATTCACGAAAGGTAGTTGGAATACGAATTGTTATTGTCATAACCTAAATCTATCGCTGTTCAGTTCTTTTACATACTGGATAATTTGGATTCGTATAACTAGTTGCCTTGACTAAAAAACTAGTAATTTAGGANAGTGAAGTTACATGGCGTGATCAACGCATCTGGAGATTCGCTTGCTGATTTTTCAATAGCACTAGATGTGGAGAGCGCTGTTAAGAGAGCCAAGGAGCTAGTAACTGATGGTTGTGTAGGCATAGATTTGGGTGCGGCAGGGTCAACGCAGTTTGCGAGCCGAGTTGAAATTGAAGAAGAATGGGAACGCCTTGATGGAAAAATCCAAGCAATTGCGGAATTAGGAGTAGAACTCTCCGTGGATACATGGAAGCCCGAGATCATGGCAAGATCTCTGGAAGCTGGGGCTAATTTTATGAACGCTTCAGACGGTATGCAAAACCCTGAAATGGTTGAGATTGCAGTCTCATCTGGTGTTCCAGTTGTCCTTCCNTTTCTTAGCGGCGATGANCCAAAAAGTCTTGAATTTGTTACNGGAGANCCNATTAANCAAATAGTGNATTGGTTCGAAAGTTCNTTAGACANACTTGNAAAAACNGGATTGAAANGAGAGCAGTTAATTTTNGATCCNGGAACTGGNTTCGGTCCGGCGAATTGGGAATGGGAAGATAGNTATCGGTACCAGGAGCGCGTTTACANCAATATAGNNGAGTTAAAGNTTTTTGGTTTGCCAATTTATGTTGCTTTACCCTGGAAATTTGAGGATGGTCGAAGNCATCTCCTTGAAATACTTTTGGAAAACGGTTTNGATTACGGNCGTACTCATTTGCCCAAGAAGGTANTAGAGATTAAGAGAGAGATGGAGTCCAGCTAATTTAAATAGTTACCTTGTTCTGTAAATATTTACGGCTGANGACTCAAGAAATTCNGGTACNGGNGGNCTTAATTTCTTTAGGTTTACTTGTACACCNATTATTGATGNGTAGNTTAGTATTTCAGTAGAAATTCTTGTTGCAACCTTTTCAAGTAANTGATGGGATTCATTATTGATTATGCNCACNACCAGTTCAGTTATTTCCCCATAATTGATTGTGTCATNCAGATCGTCAGACTGACCTGCGATAGATAAGTCAGTTTCTATTACTATGTCTATTTCAAATGGTTGAGCTCTTNTTTTCTCCTCTGGCAGTACCCCAATGGTTCCCAAAGCTTGGATTTTGTTAAGTTCAATACGGTCAGGCATCTTAAATTTTTAGCCTTTTGAGGGATTCACTGACCAGTTAACAAGTGCTTTTCTAGATGTTTTTGTAATTGATCGTTTCGTATCTGAAAATGCTTTCTCTTCACCAACATCTTCCTTTAGGGAATACGCTGGGACCTCCATAGCTAGATTTGGGTCAATGCTTCCTGCTATAACAATTGCGGGGGTTTTCATTTGATCAGCCAATGCTAAAACTCCGCCAACTACTTTCCCATCAAAGCTTGAGTCATCGACCTTCCCTTCTCCAGTAATAACAAGATCTGCATCTTCAATTAGATTCACAAGATCTACTCTCTCAGATACTGCTTCAAAACCGCTTTGAAGATTAGCACCTACAGTGGCAAGGCCACCTGCTAATCCACCTGCTGCTCCAGCCATAGGAATGGTTGTCACATCGATATTTCTTTCCTGAAGAAATATCTGAGCTAATCGTTGGAGTCTGTTTTCAAGGAATTTGATTTGTTTGGGCGTTGCACCTTTTTGGGGTCCAAAGACTTTGGCACATTCAAGAAAACCAGTCTGGACGTCGCAAGCAACATTAATTTCTAAACTCTTGTATCGCTTTAGAGGCCTCATAGCTTGGAGCGCGCCTAAACCACCATCAACCGTAGCTGATCCTCCAACTCCTATGAGAATATCTTTAGCACCACGCTCAAGTGCGGTACGGATCAATTCTCCTGTACCGAATGTTGAAGCATCAATCGGGTCTTTAATAACTTTGTGCTGGATAAGGTGCAGTCCAGATGCCTTTGACATTTCAATAACAGCTGAATTTCCTTGAAGTCTCCATTCAGCTTCAACTGGTTCTCCCAGCGGACCTTGGACAACGGATAGCTTGTTACCGCCCCCGAATACCTCTAAAGTCCCTTCGCCACCATCTGCTAGTGGTTGAATTATTAGTTCTTGAGAAGAATTATCTACTGCTTCTGCAATGGACTCGGCAACTTCTCGCGCAGTAGCAGTTCCCTTAAATTTATCGGGAACAATCAAAACTTTCATTAACTTACTTGCTCATCCGCCTTGATCAGGAAAAAGGTCAGCCCCTACATGGACAAGTACATTTGCATCAACGAGGTCTTCAACAGGGAGAATTTCAGGCATAGGAAAAACATTATTCCTGTTTGCGTTAATGATCAATCGAATATTCTGAGCGTCTAAGTCATAACCTTGACCATAGTAAATGAGGGTTTCAGGTAGGATTTCATCTCCAATATCATTTACAGCTTGAACACCGTTGTAACCAGCATTTGCGACAAGGGTGTCTAACGTAGCACCTGCAGCCCCAGTTACCTCTGTTCCGTTTGCTACCAAGACTCTGACTTCCGCTTCAGGGTGTAATACAGACGTTGATGTAGTTTGACTTTCCTCCGTTTGCGCATCTCCAGCTTTTTGTTCCGTATCCGTTTGTTCGGATGCACTAGATTCTGCTACTTGTTGCTCTTCTTGATTGGGTTCTTCTTGACTTTGGTCTTGTTGATCAGAGCTAGTTGGTTCTGAGAAAGTTGATGAAGCCTCATTATCGAAACCTTCATTTAATACAATGATCCCCATTGCAATTACGGCAATAATTAAAAGGACTCCCTTACCCGCAATGTTCATAGATGATTTCTCCTGAATTGAATCTCGGATAAATCTATCTTAAATTCGTTCATTTGTCTTAGCGAATCGGATTATTACTTGTAGAAATACCCAGTTTTTTTGATCGTCGTACTTTCCGATCTCTTTGTAATCTTTTGATAACCAAAGGATCAAACTGTAATGCCTCTGGTTTATCTAATAGAGAATCTCGTAACTGATAATATCTCGCTGGAGAGATAGAGAATGTTTGACGAATAGACTGATGCTTGGTTTCGCTACTCTTCCACGCTGATCTTTCAAAATCTATGATCGCCATATCTCGTTCAGTTAGTGTCACGTTCTAAATCGTAACTTTGAACTCAAGTTACATGAGGGACCGTAAAAAAAATCTTGAGCCGGGTGTCGGAATCGAACCGACGACATCTTCTTTACAAGAGAAGTGCTCTACCAACTGAGCTAACCCGGCGTTGTATCATTCTAAGGTAAGGCTTCTTGATTTATCACTCTTTGACTTTAGTTAATCTTTGTCTTGCTATTTCAAAGCAACCTATTGCTGAAGCTGCCCCTACATTTAATGATTCTGTAATACCCGATATCGGAATCTTGACTGTTAAATCGCATCTTTCCCTCGTTAGGCGCCCTAAACCGCTTCCTTCATTTCCTAGAACTAATGCTAAAGGTTCACTTGCTACTCGCAGATTGTAGATATCAGCATCAGCAGACATATCCATCCCAACAGTCCAAACACCTAACTCTTTTAATCTTGAAAGCGCTTTGGGGATTCCTGATGTGGTGGCTATGGGGATGTGTTCTATTGCGCCTTGTGCCGTCTTTGCGACGGTCGGCGTTATTCTAACGGAGCGGTGACGTGGGAGGAGAATACCGGTTGCTCCGGCACATTCTCCACTTCGTATTATTGACCCTAGATTTCTAGGGTCGGTGATACTATCCAGTACCAAAATAAAAGGTTTGTCAGTCCCTTCAATAAGATCTTCTAGTTCAAGGTCTGGTAATGGATCACATACTGCAAAAACCCCTTGAGCAGATTCTGTAGTAGTCATAGATTTGAATTTGGCTTTCCCGTGCTTGCGAAGGGGTATCCGAAGCTCCTGAGAGAGATTGGCGATGTCATCAATAACTGAAGCTGAATCTAGTCCCTCAGACATATGCACTTCTCGAACTCTTCTCGTTCCAGCTAAAATCGCCTCCCGAACAGCGTGTCGGCCTTCAACAGTTTGGGAGTTTTCATTGATATCTGGTCGCCGCTTAGTAGATCGGTTTGGGGTTCTGTTCCATTGCTTATTTTGAGAGGATTTACGTTTCGGTGACGGGTTTCGTTTACTCATGTTTTTCCTGTANNAGCGCTACTGCAATGCACATNATGCCNTTCAGCCCNTCCATCCCCTCTGGGTGTTTTCCTTTGATNGAGAATGGGGCNTCAATGATTTCGCTAAGNTTAGATTCGATTTCTCTTTTCTTAGGTAATATTTTGGGTCGCTCAGTTATTACAGAGCANTCAACATTGAGTATTTCCCAGTTAGACGCTTTTAATTTTGAGATTACGGTCTCTAATAGCTTTGTGCTGTCGGCATTTTTATATTCGGGATCGTTATCAGGGAAAAGCATACCTATGTCTCCCATCCCTGCTGCGCCTAAAAGAGAGTCAATGCAAGCGTGGATGACGACATCACCATCAGAGTGGCCTTTGAGCGAATATTCTGATTCGAATTCTATACCACCAAGCATCAGTGGTTTCTTCTCATCTTCGTCCCATTTATGCGAATCAAATCCTTGACCTATTCTCATAAGGAAATTTTTCCTAACTTTAGAAATAACTGTCTCTACTGAAATGCTACCCATTATTCTTATGACTCCCATCAACCTTCCTAATTCCGTTGGGATTAGNCGATCACATGATTGCGTATTATNCTTAGTGCNTGACTTCAGCTGATTTTCTTCGNTCCATAGACATGTTTTCTGATCTTGATGATGCTCTTCTAGAACCAATTGTGGCTCAGTCAGAGGGGGTTGACCTTCAGCGAGGAGATGTCCTTTTTGAGTCTGGTGATGATTCTAATCATTTATACATAGTTACACATGGGAGGATCGCTATTGGCAACAGATCGTTTGATGGAAGGGAGTCGCTCGTCGCTCTTATGGAATCAGGCGACTTGTTCGGGGAAATGCCGCTATTTAGTAACGATGGGAGGTCCGCTGAAGCGAGAGCTTTAGAAGAGTCATCAGTAGTAGTTATCCCTTATCAACCAATAAAAGATTTATATGATAACAATCCCTCGTTGCTTTGGAGGGTGGTTGAAATGCTCGTAGGGCGTCTGAAAAGTACAGATATTGCTCTTGCGGATACTATGTTTTTAGACGTAACTGGCCGAACTGCGAAGAGANTGTTGGAAATGGCAGGAGACTCANATGAATTCCANCTACCNATTACGCAAGAAGAACTTGCTGGGATGATTGGAGCTTCCAGNGAACGCGTCAACAAATCAATTTCATCGTTTATTAAGCTGGGGTGGCTATCTCAAAGCGGTGAAAAGTATGTCATCCTTGACAGAAAACAGCTTGAAATTCGGTCAACCTAAATAGAGCTATTGACGCTTAAAGAATTCGTTCAGCTTCTTAACACTAGGGTGCTTCTGGTCGTTATCTGGTATTTCATTATTGGAATTTAAATAAACGGTTTTCATCCCTAGGATTTGTGCCGTATCTAAGAAGTTTGTTGCAGTATCTAANACAAGGCAGGATTGGTAAGCAACACCNGAGTATCTATTTAGAGTNTCTAANATGGCAGAGTCAGGTTTTCGAACTCCATAATCAGAACTNACGATCCATGGCTTAATTCCTTGAAGGCCATATATCTCACATATTTGATTAGACCATTCAGCAAAATCATTTGTTACTACTGCAACGGAAATCCCTCGCTTGTGAAGATTCTTTAAGAAGTCTTTCCCTCCATTGCGAAACTCGAAGCTCTTTACATATTCGCGATTGAGGTTATCAACATTTTCTTCAAGGCCAGCGCTCTTCCAGAGGTCAGTAGTTGANAGTCTTCCCATAGTTCCNTCCTGATATATNTCTTCAAGCTCGTCCTGATCAATATTTCCGTTNTTNCCTTTTATGAAGGTGTAAAGGTGATCTACAGGATTGGTTTCTTGTTTGAAAATAATCCCATATGGATCAATAACAAGTAANTGAAGCTTTTCTGCATTGTTTTGGGACTGTTGAGGTGATAAATTCTCCTTNCCTGGTATCTGCTGTGCAATAGGTGACGGGCGTCGCTGCAGTTGCTTTTCTTCGTATCTCTTATCTAAATACCAATTGAGTAACGCAAGAATTACTGAAAGCCCTAATAATGCTATAACTGCCAAGACAACCCAATCAAGGATCTGAGCGACTCGGTGTTCACTATTGCCAGTGACCTCAATCACTCTTTCTTCGCCTAGGGGAATGTTAATTATTTCTTCATTGTTTTGATCTGGGAGATTAATTACTACCTGAAGTGTGACTGCATCCTCTATAGGTGAGCCTAATGACTCCTCTAATGTCGCTATCGGTATCCCAAGGGGTGGTTCTTCTAATAAACCATTAAGTGCCTCGTCTGTGAACAGATCAAATCCATCAGTCAGATCAACTACTCCAGAGATTGCGTAATCACGATTCTTTTTTGTGACTTGAGAGGTAATTTCCCAGTCTTTGAAGGCCTTTGGTGAACTCGTAAGCTCGTTCAAGAGTAGTTGTAAGTCTTCAGGAGTAGCAAAAGGTTTTTTAGCCTCAAACCATTCTCTTCCATCGGGACCAAGACCGGTATTTTCAAATATCCAACCACTTGCCGGTAGGTCATTTGTTTGAAGAATTTCTTCTATATTTTGGAAAACAGGCTGATTTCTAGCTTCCTGATCTAATCCAACTCCTGCACTAATCTGACCTGATCCGTCTTCTGCTACATCTATTTTCACACGCAATTGAATTGTGCAGCCTGTGACGAGAAGCAATACGGAAAACAGTATGAATATTGCTGATGTAACTTTACTTCTCACACTTGAATAGTACCCCCAACAATTGAGTAACCTAACTCATGCTGTTGATTTGGTTTATTCAGCTGCGATGAAATCTTCTACTGAAGGTGGTTCGAATCCTTCTACTGCTTTGAAAATAATTTTGCTATCAGTTTCATCTTCTATTTCGTTATCAATATCGACAACTACTATCTGACCTGCTGTGAATTCTTTCAGGAGTAATCTCTCTGAGAGTGGATCTTCTACCAGTCGCTGAATAGCTCTTCTTAATGGTCTGGCACCTAATTCTGGGTCGTATCCTCGGTCTGCTAGGTAATGCTTCGCCTCGACAGTCACCTCTAGGCCCATTCCTTGCATCTCTAGTTGCTCAGTAACCCGGGCGACCATTAGATCAACGATTCTAGTTACTTCACTCTTTGATAGTTCGTGGAACACAATAGTTTCGTCAACACGGTTTAGGAATTCTGGTCTGAAATGATTTTTTAGAGACTCAGTAACCTTTTCTTTCATCTTCTGATAAGTCACAGATTCATCATTTGTAGTAAATCCGAGATTCGCTTTTCTTAAATCTCTGGTACCTAGATTAGATGTCATTATGAGCACGGTGTTACGGAAATCAACTGATCTTCCTTGACTGTCTGTAAGTCTTCCTTCTTCCAGTATTTGAAGGAGAGCATTGAATACGTCAGGATGAGCTTTCTCAATTTCATCAAAGAGAACTACAGAGAAGGGTTTTCTTCGTACTGCTTCAGTAAGTTGCCCGCCTTCTTCGTAGCCTACGTAACCTGGGGGAGAACCCATGAGTCGGCTTACTGTATGTTTCTCCATGTATTCAGACATATCGAGACTGATTAGTGCCTGTTCATCTCCAAATAGGAATTCAGCTAGCGTTTTTGCTAATTCTGTTTTACCTACGCCGGATGGCCCAAGAAAGATAAAGGAACCTGATGGTCGTTTGGGGTCTTTTAGCCCAGCCCGAGTTCGACGTATGGCTTGGCTGACAGCTTTTATACTGTCTTCTTGACCAATCACACGTTTATGGAGTTCGTCTTCCATTCGCAGGAGTTTTGCTGTCTCTTCTTCAGTTAATTTATAAACAGGAATTCCCGTCCAGACAGATAAGACCTCAGCAATTGCTTCTTCATCTACTTCATCAAAGAAATCAACACCAGAGTCTTTCATTTCGGTTTCCATTGTTTCTTTTTTTGTTAGGAGTTCTTTTTCTTTATCTCGTAACCGACCAGCCTCTTCAAAATTTTGTGATTCAACCGCTGCTTTCTTGTCATTTGTGACAATAGCTAGTTCATTTTCGATTTCTTTAAAATCTGGGGGAGTTTCCATCCTCTTCAGCCTTAGCCTTGATCCAGCTTCGTCAATTAGGTCTATGGCTTTATCCGGGAGATGCCGATCGGAAATATAACGGTCAGCTAAATTAGCTGCTGCGACGAGTGCTTGGTCGGTGATTGTGACTTTATGGTGTTCTTCATACCGATCCCTTAAGCCTTTTAGAATCTCTATGGTATGAGAAACGGAGGGCTCATCAACAATAATTTTTTGGAAACGTCTCTCTAATGCTGCATCTTTTTCAAGATGTTTTCTGTACTCATCAAGTGTTGTTGCACCAATAGTTTGAAGTTCACCTCTAGCTAACATAGGTTTAAGAATTGATGCTGCGTCAATAGCTCCCTCTGCGGCTCCAGCTCCTACGAGTGTGTGAAGCTCATCAATGAACAGAATAATATCGCCGCGGGTTTTGATTTCTTTGAGAACTTTTTTGAGTCTCTCTTCAAAGTCACCTCTGTATCGTGACCCTGCCACGAGGGCGCCCAAGTCTAGTGTGTAAAGTTGTTTTCCTCGGAGGGGCTCGGGAACATCGTTAGTTGCAATTGAGCGAGCTAACCCTTCAACTATCGCTGTTTTACCTACTCCTGGTTCTCCAACAAGGACAGGGTTATTTTTTGTTCTCCGGCTAAGCACTTGCATCACTCGTTCTGCCTCTCTGGATCTTCCTATGACAGGATCAAGTTTCTTTTCTTTTGCAAGTTGGGTTAGATTACGTCCAAATTGGTCCAAGACCATTGAGGAACTTGAGTCTCCTCCTCGTCCACCGGTACTAGCTGAAGCTCTTTCTCCTCGGCGGCCACCTTCATTCTCTTGGTCGCCAGAACCTGAGTAGCCAGAAAGAAGTTGTATTACTTGTTGCCGGACGCGTGACAGGTCAGCGCCAAGTTTTGTTAATACTTGGGCAGCAACTCCTTCACCTTCTCGAATTAGTCCGAGCAGAATATGTTCTGTACCTATGTAGTTATGACCTAGTTGTAGTGCTTCTCTTAAGCTAAGTTCTAATACTTTTTTTGCGCGGGGTGTGAAAGGTATGTGCCCACTTGGAGATGACCCTCCTTGCCCAATTATTTCCTCAACCTGTTCACGGACTGCTTCTAAGGAGATGCCTAACGATTCGAGCGCTTTGGCAGCTACCCCTTCGCCTTCGTGTATTAGGCCGAGAAGGATGTGCTCAGTTCCGATGTAGTTGTGGTTTAGTAGCCGAGCCTCCTCTTGAGCGAGTACAACAACTCTTCGAGCTCTATCTGTAAATCTTTCAAACAAAGTGATGACCTTTCACTATTATGTTTAGTGTACTTTGCGTCCGCTTTTCTGTCAGACCGTAATGACAACTTAGACGCCTTANTTCTATACAACACAGTAGCAAGGGGATTTCTTCCCACTTTTCAAAAAAAACATGATATTTTTTAGTTTTCTCAGTGTATTCACTGCGATTTGTGAGCTTACGAATGTGTCATCTGGCATTTCTAGGTGTCTATGTTTAATGTCTCGCTTAGACTTTGTAAATGGCATTAGTTTCGTCGTTGTCAATTCTTCCGACATTGCAAGATGATTTATCGCGTTTAGAACAGATACTTGTTGATTCTGTTGTCGCAGAGGATGATTACCTGACAGAAATTGCTAGTCATTTAATAGCAGCAGGAGGAAAGCGAGTTCGCCCCGGTTTTGCAATCGCCTCAAGTGGGGTTGAGACTTCCGAAGCTGAAAATGTGTCTGAAGATGTTCTCCTTGGTGGTGTTGCAGTCGAACTAGTTCACCTTGGTTCTCTTTACCATGATGATGTGATGGATGAGGCTGAATTACGAAGAACAGTTCCATCAGTGAATGCTTTGTGGGGAAATTTGACGGCGATCCTTGCAGGTGATTTTTTATTGGCTCGAGCCTCTGAGATAGCTGCTTCCTTAGGCACTGAGGTCGCAGGCCTTTTAGCTAAGACCATAGGTGAGTTGTGTGAAGGACAAATCTTGGAATTACAGTCGACGTTTAAGATAGATAGATCATTAGAGGCCTACGAACGTTCAATCTCCGGTAAGACTGCATCGTTATTGTCCACAGCTTGCAAGATTGGTGGTTTAACTGCTCAACTTTCTCGTGAGAATATTGATATTGTCTCTTCATTTGGGCACTCGTATGGGATGGCTTTCCAAATTATCGATGACATTCTTGACTTGACCGCAACGGATGAGGAGTTGGGAAAGCCTTCAGGAAATGATCTTATGGAGGGCGTCTACACTCTCCCAGTCATTTCGGCATTTTCATCAAAGTTCGGTGAAGAGTTGAAGGATATCTTAGGTAGCGAGATAAGCCGAGATGACAGAGATAAAGCTAGAGCATTGATTAGAGAAAGCGGTGGTGTTGCTGATGCGCTCTCTCGTGCTCAGTATTGGACTGATAAGGCTGTGGTTTCATTAGGGGATCTACCAGATTCAGAGGCAACAATAGCTCTAAAGTCAGCTACTGAACACCTTATTGTTAGAGCATCTTCCCCAATTATTGACTAAGAAAGTAATTACTGACTCTTTATTGTTCAGGTCGAAGAGTAGGAAATAACACCACGTCTCTTATTGTTTGTACATCTGCCAACATCATAACTAAGCGATCAATGCCGATCCCGATTCCTCCTGTGGGTGGTAAACCAAATTCAAGGGCACGTACGTAATCTATGTCTATGCCCATAGCCTCCTCATCACCGGATTTACTTTTCTCTACCTGGTCTTCGAATCGTTCCATTTGTTCTTCTGAGTCAACCAATTCTGAAAATCCATTCAATATTTCCCGCCCTGCAACAATTCCTTCGAATCTTTCCGTAAAGCCGGGTTTAGATCTGTGATCTCTAGACAAAGGAGAAACTTCTTTTGGGTATTCTGTTACGAAACATGGATTCCAAATATTTGGCTCAACTGTTTTTTCGTATAATTCGAGAATTAATTTTCCGGGCCCATATGCCGAATGAATTTCTATATCGTGTTGACTGCAAAGTTGTCGCAATTCGTTTATCGGTGTCTCTAGAGAAACTTCATTCCCGGTTTGCTCTCGGATAAGATCGATCATTGATGCTCGTCTCCAGGGGGTGGATAAGTCAATTTCTTTTCCATCATATGAGACAGTTGATGACCCAGTTAATTCAACCGCAAGGAACTCGATGAGGTTCTCTGCCAACTCCATAATGTCATCCCAATCAGCGTAAGCNTCNTATANTTCGAGCATTGTAAATTCTGGATTNTGTCGTGTTGATAGCCCTTCATTTCTGAAAACCCTTGCTATCTCAAANACTTTCTCNAANCCACCTACGACAAGTCTTTTCAAATAAAGCTCAGGNGCTATTCGTAAATAAAGTTCCATATCCAAGGCATTGTGGTGAGTTATGAAAGGCTTAGCTAAAGCGCCTCCTGGGATTGGGTGAAAAACAGGGGTTTCAACTTCCATGAAGTCCTTGCTTTCTAACCATTTTCTTGTCATGGATATTAAATTACTTCGTAGAACAAAAGCTTTCTTTGCTTCTTCAGTTACCCACATATCTACATATCGTTGACGGTACCTAGTGTCTGGATCGCTTATCCCATGCCATTTATCAGGGAACGGTCTTTTGGTTGATGCGAGGACCTCCCATTTATCTACCTTCACTGAAAGTTCTCCTCGTTTGGTTTTCATAACCTCGCCTTTAACACCAATCCAATCTCCTATATTGAGAGCGGCAAATGATTCAAAGTCAGGAGTTGACTTTGAAGGCGCAAAAAGTTGAATACGACCTGAACTATCCTGTAAATTTCCGAATACAACTTTTCCTTGATCTCGCCTTTGCATAATTCTTCCAGCGACTGAGACCTCATCGCCAGACCCTGTTCCGTCAGGAAGATGCGAGTATTGAGAAATTATTTCTTCAACTGATTCTGTTTTCTCATATTTGTATGGTGTATTCATGTTCCTTAAGTGTCGCAGGGAGTTGGCGCTATTTCAGGGATTTAAATGACTATGTTCAGATGCTTGGCCCTTTGAGGGCGTTCATATTATCAATCAATCGAGCTGTGCCAATTTTTACGGCGACTAAAAGTCTTGTTCTCTCATCTATTTGGTCAGTTACTTGAAGTGTTTCACCGTTTACGAGTTCCACATAATCAACTTCAATTTCGGGGGATCTTTCAAAATGTGTTAGTACCGCTTGTTTAACATTGTTTGGTCCCCTCTCGCCGTCCCTTATCATTTCGTGCGCTTTAATCAGTGTTTTTGGGATGTTTGCTGCTTCAGACCTTTGATTCTTAGTGAGATAAACATTTCTGCTTGATAGTGCCAACCCGTCTGAATCTCTTACGATCGGACATCCTTTGACTTCAACTCTGTAGGACAAATCAATTGCCATCCGTTTGATTACCTGAAGCTGTTGCCAGTCCTTTTCTCCGAAATAAGCTGAACAATTACCGACTATATTGAAAAGCTTTGCCACTATCGTTGCCACACCTGCAAAGTGAGTTGGACGTGAAGCCCCCTCAAGTGCTGAGGATATTTCTGTTACTGATATTGATGTAAGTACATTCTCGCTAAACATTTCTTCGTGAGTTGGAGTAAATAAGAAATCAGTTCCTGCTTCGCTAGCAAGTTGAGTATCACGTTCAATGTCCTGTGGGTATGTGGCTAAATCTTCTGATTCCGAAAACTGCAGAGGGTTGACGAAGATTGTCGTTACGACAATATCGTTTTCTAATTTTGCTGTCCGGACTAGTGAAAGATGCCCGTCATGTAAGAAACCCATTGTAGGCACTAGGCCAATTGATCTCCGGCGTATTCGCAATTCATCTATTGTCTGCTGCAATTGTTTTGAAGTAGTTATTGTCTTCATATATTTTCGCTCTCGTTAATAATAGATTGAGTTGCGAGATCTTTTGCCCCTTGCGCTAGACATTGATACAAATGCCTCTCCTTTTCAGGTAGTGATTCCAAATGAGATTTGAGCGTTTCCTCATCTCCTCTGGCAGCTGGACCAGTCA
This sequence comes from Acidimicrobiaceae bacterium, assembly GCA_002713485.1. GTDB lineage: Bacteria > Actinomycetota > Acidimicrobiia > Acidimicrobiales > UBA8592 > UBA8592. The sequence continues at coordinate 22,906 of PAWI01000020.1, read as the reverse complement.
GAGCTTCGGCAGGNTTAAGGTCATCTAAGNCCGCAAGGGTACTCGATGATAAATTTAAGAATGATTGAAATGGGATATCAATCTTCATACATAATCTTTGCACTTGAGCCATGAGGACTATTAAGTGATTTGAGGCGATACATGCCGCTGCGTGATAGACGGACCTATTGTCATCAGTGACACGAAACGTATTACCGCCTAACGCATCTACTATTCGCTCTGCGTCAGGATCCCCATCGATAGCAAACCAGGCATCATCTAAAAGGCGTTCTTTACCAATTTCTGCTTCTGGCATTGAGACAAGTGGGTGCAATGATGCGCGACGTTTATGCGGTAGAAGAGAATCAAGCTGGGTAGCTCCTGAAGTGTGAATGATAACTGCTTTAGTTTTATGTAAAGCTTTAGCAACAATAGGGATTTCTTTGTCTGGTGTTGTTATTAAAATAAAATCAGCGTTTGATTCGAGATCTTTGAGCTTGCTTGCCTTCCCTAAAGGTTCCAGAACATCCCAACCAACGGATTGAAGAGCTAAATAGAAACTTAGCCCCGCTTTACCGGGTCCAATTATTTGTACCGTTGGTGTCTTCACCAGTCCCTCAATCGACGAACTTCTCCGTCGTTTGGATCTTCCCACCCATGAAGAAAGGTGGGTTCTAGTTCGCCTAGTGGAATCATTACAAATGCTCTTTCTCTCATTCGAGGATGAGGTACTGAGAGGTCTGGTTCATCAACTTCTTCACCTTCGACCCAAAGGACATCTACATCAAGAGTTCGTGGTCCCCATCTAATCTCTCTTTTGCGATTCGCTCTTCGCTCGAGCNTCTGAGCGAGGTTTAGGAGTTCTCGGGCTCCTAAGTTTGTGTCAAGCTCAATAACGATGTTCAAATATGAATCCTGTTCTGGTCCCCCAACTGGATCAGTTTCATATATACCTGAGATAGCTTTCAAGTCATCAAAAGTTGCGACAGCTTCTCTGAGAAATATTTCTTTATCTCCAAGATTTGAGCCTAGCCCAAGAAACGCTCGTCCCATTTTTGATTTACTCGANGATTTGCTCTTCAGCTTGTAGGGCTTCAAGNTCAGCTAATCTTTCTTCGTCAAGAGCTATCATCTCCTCCGGAGTCGGAAGGTTATCAGATGCAGATGCTATTTCTCTCCCTATTGGTCCAATTACGCGTTTAAGAGTTTTTTCCATTTTCGTTATGGCTTCTGGAACACTGTCAATAAATCCATTCCAAACAAGATAACCAGCAAGTGTTCCACCGATAGCGTCCCCNACNTCTTCATGATGTAGAAGNAGTCGTTCGTTGTTNTTGATTAGCTTATTNAAGTCAGAGTACANGACGCTCAAAACAGTGTTTAAGTGCTTCCCAATCGCAACTGGGCGATGAACGCATTCAATATCGAACTCTTCATAATTATGGAGATTATGATTTGCTGGGATAATTGAAATCACTCTTTTGAAATCATTTCTTCGTATCCAAATTAGTTCNTCAACACGCCTTACTTTTCTGTGTTGGGGACCATATCCTCCAGGCCGTTCGCATACNGCTAAGCGATCTGTAACAATCCAAATGAGGTTCCGTGGCTGAATTCCTTCAGCCCATTTTCCTCTCATGTTTAGTTGGCGCACTGTTTCTCCTGTTAGATATNACCTTCACAGAATCTTAGTCCCTGTGTGGGTTGTTCCCCATCCGATTTAGCTATCTTTTTGACTTTTCTTTTGCGGACTTTATTTAGTCAAGTGATGGATCATAACTCCATAGATCTGGAAGNTTTCTGTATCTCTCTGCTACGTCCAGTCCGTAGCCAATTACAAAATCTGGAGGAATTTCGAACCCCACGTACTTCAATCCCAATTCGCCAGCTTGCCTTCCTGAACGGACCAATAGAGCACACACTTNAAGGGAAGCTGGACCTCGTGATTCAAGATTCTTNCGAAGATAATTAAGAGTGAGCCCACTGTCAATAATGTCTTCAACAACGATCACATCCCGCCCACTCAAATCAATATCAAGATCTTTCACAATTCTCACAACTCCACTGGTTTTCGTTGCATTCCCGTAGGAAGACACTGCCATGAAGTCAAATTCNACTGGTAAGGATATTGCTCTAGCTAGATCTGCCATGTAAATAAANGCGCCTTTGAGGACTCCGATAAGTAGTGGAACTTTATTCTCGTAATCATCTGTAATTTTTTGGCCTAGTTCTTGAATACGATTTTGTATCTGCTTCTCGCTTAGCAGGATTTGTCCCGGTGGTTTTAATTGATCATTCATAACTTCGGCACNCTAACCCATATATCTTACGAGTTTGTGTATGGCTTAGATTTCTTTTGGAGATACGATCCGCAAGATACGATTAGTGCGTTCTACCCTCCAACCTAAACCAATATCTGTNGAACGTATTTCCAATGAAGCAACTGCAAGAATACGGTCNATAGTTGCAATATCAGGAGGGTGATCGTTCCCTCGTTCACCCCATACCCAATTCCGGATTGCTTCCCTTGCTATTGATTGGTGTGTTTCCATCAGCATGTCACAGTTTGTTGGGTCTATCTTTTGGGACTCCAAGGTAAGAAAATCNGCGCCAGATCTTAAAATTTCTGCTTGTCGTTCCAGAAGCGGAACTAAGTCCCGTTCAGCTATGGAATTTAAGAGAGGTAGAACTTGATGGCGGATTTGGTTACGCCTAAATAACAGGTCTTCATTTGATGGATCTTTAAAATATTCAATNTCAAAATGATGACATATTGCCTCCGTCTCCGATCGTCTTAATTTAAGAATGGGGCGTTGGGATGATGGACGGATTCCAGAAAGCCCATGCCATGCACTTCCTCGAATTAAAGCTAGCAAGATAGTTTCTGCCTGATCATCAGCCGTATGCCCTGTAAGAACATCTTGAGGAAGAACTGAATAGCGAGCCTTTCTCGCTCTCGATTCAAGATTAGGTCCGGGCTCAACCCGTATTGATACTGACTCAAATGCAGCACCTAGCTTCTGAGCATTTTGGAATACGAAATCTACTTCGNTTNTGGACTCTTTCCGAATNCCATGATCCACATGAACAGCTTTAACTTCTTTNCTGAATNGCGTGGCCAGTACAAGGAGGGCCATAGAGTCAGCACCCCCTGAGACTGCACAGGTCAAAGGACCTTCAGGAAAATTACATCTTTCTAGTAGTTCATCAATCACAATCGTTATCTTTAAGTATTTTGTGAAAAAACGCCAATGATTTATTGATTATTGATTCGGTNGACCCAGTCTTGTGGAGATTTAATCTCATCAAGATTTGGTAAATTATCTGGCTGTTCCCACGCCCTATTGAGGAGTTCTGTTCCGCCNAGGCTTTCTACCTCTTCAATAAAATTCTCGCCAGCTTGATATTGATTAAGTTTTGCTTCAAATCCAGCGATCTTTTGAAAAATCCTAGTTAAACCCTTAGCTGAATTTCTTCTTGCTCGAAANGTCTGTGCGAAAAGATNCGCATTTGTTATGTGTTTTGCTCCTGCTCGATCCATGGTTACGTCGCCATGNCCTTCTAGGAGACTCATCATCCCNGATATTTGATTTANTGTTTCTCGCTGCTCNGGTGAAGTAAATAAAGTTGGTAACCCACCATCTTCAAATAAATCTTCTCCTGANTTTCTTGCTTCAATAATTTTCTTAGCTGCGTCACGGAACATCTCTGGNTCGGGGTCTACAGANTCTAAAGTTTTATTCACTAGGCTAAGAAAGTGACTCCTCAACCAGGGAATCCCCGTAAACTGNGCACGATGGGTGCATTCATGAAGCGCTAACCAAAGACGGAATTCTTCAGGCGGGAAACCATATTTCTTTTCAATTGCTAAAACGTTAGGTCCTACNTAGTAAACAATGTCTTGATCCTCNGGATTTTCATCTTCNATGATCANTAGGTCATATTGNCCNAGAACTCTTCCGGACATCCAGCCAAGTAATAAACCCATCTCGGCTCCGCTTGCTTTTGATCCAAATTCTTTGAGAAGTGAGGCATCAGGTGTAGACAGTTTNCTTGATAATGGTCTTAGTAGCCGCTGAAATGAATCAATATTTGCATCAATCCACATCGGTCTATCTGCGACTCTTCCTCGTGCTTGACCCATGTGAGAAACTAGGCCTGTTGTTTCGGCAACTAGGTCTTCAGCAAGAGCTGTAAAACGTTCAAAGTCCGGTGAAAGGGTTGCGTAGTGATAAGAAGATACCCCGTTATTTCTTTCGCTGATTTTTGTCGCTACCTGCCGCGCCAAATCCCAATCGACCGATGTATCGGCCACGTTAAACTTCCGGGTTAGGTTTCTTATATTTTGGTGGGTATTTGGGCCGAACGACTTTCACGAAATACCCCCCAATTACTGCGAGAACAGTTAGGACTGTAGCAGGTGTAAGAACTACCGCTAACCACCANTGCCATTCTGCCGCTAAAATTTGCATATACAGATCGTAGTCGTAAATAAGTGTTGTCTGACACCTTAAACACTAGATGGCGCAAATATTTATAGTTATCTACAAATCAGAGATGGTTATGTCGCCAAGGTCAACTCTTTGCAATGTTTCACTTATTTTAAGTTGAAGACTGGGCGGGGCCTTGACGGTATCTTTTTGAGCCATTGCAAGCTTAAATCGAATTTCTATTTCAAATGCATTTGTGCAATGTGAGCATAGTCCGAANTGATTTCTGAGTGATTGTATAACAGATGGATTAGGGACTCCGTCAAGTACACGCGTTATTAGCTTTGCGGAGTCTTCACATTTATGTTCTGTCGGTAACTCAATAAACTTTTTCAATTCACTGCTCTTACGCGATACGNTTGAGTTATTGCTCACAGGTAAATCTATGTTTTCATTCACTTGAAGCACCCCCCACAGTTTCTAGCTCAGCTGAAATGTCTTTTGTATCTTGGTAGATGAGTCGCCTAGACNTCATGTAATCAAACAAAAGGTCTTTTAGCTTCGCCCGAGCTCGATGCAACCTTGACATAACAGTTCCATCTGGAACATCTAAGATTTCAGCAATTTCTTTGTATGAGAATCCTTGGACATCTGCAAGTAGAACTACGTCTTTGTAGGTGCCCGGTAAAGAATCAATCGCTGTTTGAATTTCATCATCAGTTAATCTTTCAAAAAGTGCGTCTTCAGCGCTTATTCCTAAGTGAGTATTTGATGAATAGTCCGCGCTACTCAAAGTGTTAATTGCTTCAATATCTTCAACTTCCTGTTCATCAAAGCTCCTCTGCTTCTTTCTGTAAGCATTGATGAAACTATTNGTCAAGATACGAAATAACCAGGCTCTTAGATTTGTCCCATCTTTGAAACTATTNAAAGCTTTGTAACCTTTCAGGTAGGTNTCTTGAACTAGGTCTTCAGCATCGGCNGGATTTTTGGTGAGACGAAGTGCGTGAGAATANAGCTGGTCCATATAGGGAGTTGCTTTTTCTGCAAAAAGATGTTGCTCAGCCATATTTATAGTTTATCTAAATAAAGTAGTGAAACTTAATAATTTTCTATTGAAATAGGGAGCCCGAGAGGGGAATCGAACCCCTGACCTATTCATTACGAGTGAATCGCTCTGCCAACTGAGCTACCCGGGCAGGAAGCAAAATAGTAGCACCGTTGAGTGTACTACTGGCCTACGCCGAGGCAATCATTTACGACATTTCAGAGAGCGAAATTAACAGGGATGTTAATAGCAGTTTTTCATTTGCATTCCGTTTCAAACCTGTATTTGCATCCTTTATTATCTTTATCGCATCCATGCAATTTTTGTCAGGGACATTGAGAAGTCGTTCGCGAAATACGGTTGAGAAAACAGACAAGCCAAATTCAATTTCCTCAGTTCTAAATCTTCTTATCTCTCGTTTATGACTAGCTTCAATTTGACTTCTCCTACCAGAGTTAACCCCTAATTCTTTTTCATTATTCATTAGTTCTTCTAGTTCTTGATCGTGTTTATTCGTAATCACAACTTCTGCCTGATCAATTTCTTTTTGTAGTTCATTAACTGCAGAAGCTATTGCGTATCCTTGCGGCTGAAGATTTTCTAATGTGGACCTCCACAGATCATATCTGTTGCCAATATTGGGATCTGAGATTAGGTCTATGGCTCTTTGAATATCTCCTCGGGCAGCAATGGTTATTAATTGAATCACTTCAGAATCATGGACGTGTTGTTGTAACCATCGCTCCATCTCGGAATCTGAAATTCTGTTGAATTGAACTTGTTGGCATCGTGATGCAATAGTTATTTGGTTTCTTGGAATGATTTCCGATAGAAGAATTATGATTATTGCTGGTGGAGGTTCTTCGAGAGTTTTTAGTAAACGCCCAACCGCTGTTTCATTAGCGGTATGGAATCTATCGGCGACTATTATCTTTTTATTCCCCTCAATAGGTGATCGTGATGCTTCATTAATAATCAGTTGAACATCGTCATCTCTATATTGATTCCCAGTTGGAGATATACGGATCAAGTCTGGATGCTCTCCTTTCTTGACCAAATTGATCGTTCGGCTTTGGTCTTGGCCACTCTGATTATTAGAAAGTATGTTTGCAGCGAATGCTTTTGCAGCATCCCACTTACAGGACCCTTTAGGCCCTAGAAATAAGTATGCATGAACCGGATTTTTTGAAGTTATTTGTAACTGAGTAACTGCACTTTTCTGGTCTATTACATCTTCAAATAACTCAACAGCGCTCACAAGCATAACCACCTAAGATAAATGAAGACGTTTACTAATCAATTGATCTACGTCTTTAGCAACATCTTCCGGGCTCTTTGTCCCATCAATTACAATCCAAGAGTCGCTTTGGGTTGTAGCCATTTCTAAATAGCCATTCCGAACTCGATTATGGAATTCAACGTTTTCCTGCTCAAATCGATCTGGGTGATTACCTCTCCGGTTCATTGACTCTTCAACAGGCAAATCAATCAGGATCGTCAAATCAGGGATGAGATCGTTTGTTGCGAATAGTGATAAATTCAAAACTTGTTCTAGTGGTAACCCACTTGCGTAACCCTGGTATGCGAGCGAAGACGATAGGAACCTGTCTGTTACTACGTGCTGNCCATTTGACAGTGCAGGTTTAATCACATCATGAACCAGTTGAGCTCGTGATGCAGCCATCAGTAATGCTTCAGCTCTTAGAGCAACGGCTTCTGCTGGATCAAGAAGTATTGACCGAAGTGACTCTCCGACAGGGGTTCCTCCTGGTTCTCTTGTGAAAACCGCGTTGAGTTTGTCTGAGACGCGTTTTGCTTGGGTTGTTTTACCACTGGCATCTCCGCCCTCAAATGCAATAAATTTAGCTTCCACTTTCTGGAGCCTCCTCTGGTTGATTCTCTAAATTATCATTGAATATATTTCGCACAGATGTGAAGGCTAAAAAGCCTGCTCCAATGATGATAAGCGATGCGAGCCAAAGGGTCACACGAACACCAGGTACAAATATTTCCCAACCGAAAATTGTGGTCCTTTTATCAAAGAATTCTTCAGATAGTCCATTGAAGGTTGCTGCGACGAATGGACCAACTGACATTGCGATTATTAGAGAAAGTCTGACAATTGTATATACGGCGGAGAAGATCCTACCCCTCAAGTTTTCAGCAACACTAATCTGTAAGAGAGTAAAACCAAGTACATAAATTGCCCCGGCGAAAACCCCAAGGCATCCGATTAGTGCCGCTGCGGGCCATAACCCAGACATTGAAGTAGCGATGAATAATGATATGCCTGCTCCGAATACAGAAACAATGAACAGTCTTACTTGACTTATTCTTTGTCTTGATAGAGCAATGAAAGCTACGCCAATAGCGACTCCTATACCTAGTGCTGTTTGGAGTACAGACATGCCATCAGCAGGGTTTTCACCAAGTACGTCTTTTGCGAAAATTGGGCCTAATGGGATCAGCATTCCTCCACCTATGAGCCCCGCGCCGAGTGCTGCACAAACGGCTCTTACGACTGGATTCACAAAGATAAATTCCCAGCCTTCTCGTAATTCGTCAATGGTTGACTTGAGGTCTAATTTTGGTTTTTGCTTATCCTTGGGCTCATCTGAAGTCAGGTGCGGAATCGTAATGAAATAAATCATTAATGCCGAGAATAGAAAGGTTAAAGAATCTGCATAGAAACCGAGACCTATTTGATCGGCGTTGATACTTTCGGCCCCTGGCCATGTTTCGATTTTGTCTGCGAATCTCCCAAGGAAAATGAAGATGCTTGCTGCAATAGGAACNGTTCCATATGTTGCTGCCATTTGTAACGAATTGACTGTAGTGAGACTTTCCTCAGGGACGATGCTGGGAACGACAGAATCTTTAGCTGGAATCCAAAGTAAGGTAAATATCTCTAGGGCTAGTGATGCGAGTACGAGATGCCAAACATTTGTTGCAAATGGCAGTAGCAAAAGTATAAAGACTCGTCCTAGATCGCAAAGAATCATAACTTTTTTTCGGTTCCACCTATCTACTAAAACCCCTGCCAGTGGGGCTAAAAAAAGACCTGGAATTATTCGTGCAGTGAATACAAACCCAACGGCTGTTTCAGGTGTTCCTCCGCCGAGTTCAGTTGCTGCAGCTGCAATAGCTAGAAAGCCCAGCCAATCTCCTAGGGATCCAACAAGCTGAACAAGCCATAAGCGAAAGTATTGGTAACTTCCAAAGATTTTTTCCACCCACTGAGTAGCGGCGACTCTTTGATAGTCAGCTACACGATTTCCGGACCTTTGTGGGTTTCTTGAACCATTTTCCACGACCACAGAGTACCGTCTTAATGACTGTTGATCACATTTAGGAAAAAAGTCTTTAGTTTTGTTGCGCTCGACGGTCTGCGAGTAATTCTTTGGCACGCTCGCTTGTNATCTGCTCAATTGAGTCACCTAGTTGAAGACTTGCGTTAGTCNATCCATCGGAAACGTATGGACCAAATTTTCCTGTCTTGACTTCAATAGGTTTTCCTGAAACNGAATCTATAGCAGGTTTACCATCTTTATCTTTTAATACGATTATTTTAGTCTGTCGTTGTTGAAACTTCTTTGGGGTAGAAAGGAGCGAAATGCAAGCAGCTAAGTCGATAGAAAAGATCTCATCCTCAGAGATGCTGCGTGTTTGAATACCGCAGTCGGCTCCTTCTATACGTATGTAGGGGCCAAAGGGTCCATTATGAACCGTAATTAATTCNTTTTCCAAAAGTTTGTATGAGGACTCTCCATTTTTTGGCGGAGGATCTAGTTCGACGGTAACCGTTTCTTTTANTGGAATTTCTCTGGGAAGACTCAAAATATTAACTGCGTCCTCTAAAGAAATATTTTCTGGAGACATCTTGTCAAGCANTGATCCAGTTTTAGGTTTGGGTGCGCTTTTTAATTCNTGACGTTTCANGAGAGTACTCATTATGTTTTCTAAAGTTGAGAACTCGTTTAAAGTTGCCAATAGGTGCTCTACTATCTTTATTTTTTCCTCTGCTTTATCCATTTTGGAAATCATTTTCCAGTAACCCGAATCTATTAGTAACTCTCGGAGGCGGAATCCTGCGGGTTCGTCTATATTTTGTGTTTCCCATGAGTTGAGATTCTTAATTAATTTCTTTACTGCTTTTGAAGGTTTATCGTTGAGAATCNTTTGCTTGGCTAAAGCTTGTTTAAAAGAANTGTTTTCAGTTTCTGCAATAGTTTCAATATTTTCAATAGATTTTTTACCTACACCCCTTTTAGGTTCATTTAATATTATTTTTATTGCCTCGTCATCGTCTGGGTTTTCAGCAGCCCTTAGGTATGCGCAAGCAACTTTTATTACTTTCAAATGGTGTGGCTGTTTCATCAATTGGCCTTCCTTTGATGACATTGGCGGCCATTTGGGGAATGCTCCAAGTGAGACATAATCTCCAAATGCTCCACTTCTGAGATAAATGGGAAGCCCCTTAGAGGAGTCGTAGCCTAAAATATTATCGATTTCGTTTGTGTTGAGTAGATCTTTTGCCTTTTCCTTATTGACCCAACCGAGAATTGTGTCTGGTTGAGATGCAAGTTCAATGAATTCTCTTGCTTTATTAATAGTTAACTCATCAAGAGGTAGCGTTGGAGGTATTGATCCTGTTTCCCCATCAACCGATAGCTGCACATAGGGCTTTTGGTTCGCAAATCGTAAGTAGATATTCTGTCCGTCTTTTGGATCTTCTCCAACCAGATACGCTGCCTCATGACGTATNCGAGGTAGATCAATTTTTATTTGGTTAAGGATGTCGTCAATACGAGATTCCCATCCAGTTTCTTCAAAGTACCACTCATTTAAGAAGTCATCTCTGTCAAGTGCCCCATCAGCTATTCGGTCCAGCTCTTTATTAAGGTTTGCGGTATATTCATACTGCACTTCGCTTTTGAATTCATTTTCATAGAAGTTTGTAGCGACAAATGCCTTGGCAGTTGGGATTAGTGCGCGGCCATCTTTATGTGTGTATTCACGGGCCTGGATCTTACTGATGGTTGCGGCAAATGTTGAGGGACGACCTATTCCTGCCTCTTCCATCCATTTAACTAATGAAGCTTCGGTAAACCGGGCTGGAGGTTTGGTTTCATGATTATTTATGACAATTTCATTTGCACTAAACAGGTCGCCTTCTGATAAATCTGGGAGGATATTGGTACTTTCTTGATCATTAGAACTATTTGGTGCTTCTTCATAGATCTGTTTAAAACCTGAATGGGTGATTGTTCGTCCTGTTGCGCTAAATGTTGCATGATAGATCTCTTGATCAGATTTCTCTGCTTCTAGAATGACTCGTTTTGTTTCACCAATTTCGTCATTCATTTGCGAAGCAAGAGTTCTTTTATATATCAATTCGTAAACAGCGAGTTGGTCTTTGTTTAGTTCGCCTTTGATTTGCTCTGGCGGACGAAAGGCCTCACCTGCAGGGCGAATAGCTTCATGTGCTTCTTGGGCACTGTCGCTTTTAGTAACATATCGCCGAGGGTTCTCAGGAAGAAAATCAAGGCCACAAAGTTCTTCAACTCCTTTTCGAGCAGCGTTGAGTGCTTGGTCGGATAGCCCGGGACTATCTGTTCGGTGGTAGGTGATATATCCATTTTGGTAAAGTCCCTGTGCTATTGCCATTGCAGCTCCAGAAGAACCACCAAGTTTATTAATTACTTCTTGTTGGAAAGTAGAAGTCGTGAAAGGAGGTTTAGGTTGGCGTCGATATGGTGACGTTTCTGCTGACGTTACTGCCAGAGATTCGTTTGTGTATGTTTCCTTTAATTTTGTTGCTTTATCTTCTGTAAGAATGACTACTTCATCAGGTTTTTTGAGTGAACCATTTTCGTCAAAATCAGCTTTGCCGGACGCGACTCTTTGATGATTAATCCCTATCAGTTTTGCATCAAAGCTACTTAACTGGTTTGCATCNAGTTGTGCGGTAGCACTCCAGTATTGAGTGCTTGTAAAACGTATTCGTTCGCGTTCTCGTTCCACAATTTTACGNAGTGTGGGGCTTTGGACACGTCCTCCGGTGGCACCACCACCGATGACTTGTCGTGCAAGTCCGGATAGATCGTATCCAATAATTCGATCTAAGACTCGTCTTGTCTCTTGAGCAGATACCTGATTCATGTCAATAGCTCTTGTAGCGTCTAGAGCTTCTAATATGGCTTTTTCTGTTATCTCGTGAAATACCATGCGATACACAGGCATATCAGGCTTGAGTACCTCTACAAGATGCCAAGCTATCGCTTCGCCTTCCCTGTCCTCATCTGTAGCTAAGTACAANGCGTCAGCTTTCTTTAACGNTCTTTTCAATTGCGCAATAGTTTTTTGACTTTTTGTACTTTCGACATACCAGGGAATCCACGTCTTGACTCCGAGCTTTTGGAGTAACTCATTTACTNCTGCACCTTGGTTTGTTTGGATACCAAACTTATTTAACGTCGNATTATCAACGTGCTCATNTGGTTTATATTTANTGTCGGACTTTACATCTTTTGGTTGGATAAGGTCGCGNATATGACCTACTGAAGCTTCAACCGTATAGTCATCNCCAAGAAAACGAGAGATAGTTTTTGCCTTTGCTGGTGATTCNACTATGACAAGTGATTTCGGCACTGTGGACCTTTCATCATATTTTCCTGATACAAATTACTGAAGTTTGCTAGCGAACGGAGAGGGTAACGCAAAAAAAACCATTTTCAATGCATTTCCAAAAAATTCAATTATTTCTTAGGGAGAGCAGAAACTAGAATGTCAGAAACAATTTAGGTTTTCGTTCTATAAATTCGGGGAAATATCGCAGCCGTGTTATTTAATTATCTTTGACTGTTGTGTCGTTATTCTTTATTCCAGCGCGAAGTAACAACAGCCCTATAGTCCCGGCAATTACTGAAGCGAACAGGATGCCAATTTTTGATTGATTAATGATTTCCAGATCATCGAAAGCCAAGTTGGTTATGAATAATGAAACTGTGAATCCGATCCCTGCCGTAGCTGCTAACCCTAAAAGGGATAGGAAATTTAGATCAGATGGTGAGGAGGTAAAGGGTAGTTTCATGCCAATCCATGTCATTAAAGTAATGCCAAACATTTTGCCTACTATCAATCCAAGACCGATACCCCATGTAACTGGGCTTGAAACAGCATCTGCAAGTAACCCATCACCCATGTTCACTCCGGCATTAGCAAGAGCAAAAATAGGGATGATAATAAAACTTGAAATGGGGTGTAGCGCAATTTGAATTCTTTCGGCTACTGAGACGCGAGATTCTTGAAGCTCCATTGCTGTTATCCGGACATCTACTGGGTAGATATTCTCTCCCTTATCCCTAAGCCATTCCAAAGCTACCAGGCCTTCTTCTTTTGTTTGCTGGGGTTTTGCTGGTGTAGCGAGACCTAAAACTACTCCAGCGATAGTTGCATGGATTCCGGACTCAAAGGTTGCTAACCAAAGTGCTGTACCGAAGAGAATGTAAATTGGTATGTACCAGATTTGTAACCTACGCATAACNATTATGATTCCCATAATGACTAGGGCTGCTATGAACCACTTGAGAGAAAGATCAGATGTATAGAAAATAGCAATGACTATAATTGCACCAATATCGTCAGCTATTGCNAGAGACAATAGAAATACTTTTAAGGGTCTACTTATCTTGTCTCCGAGTAATGAGATTACGCCAACTGCAAATGCGATATCAGTAGCCATTGGTATGCCCCAACCCGACGAAGCATCACCCGATGAATTGAATAACACATAAATAAGTGCCGGGAATACCATTCCCCCTATTGCAGCTATGACAGGNAATGCAGCTGCTTTGGGGTCTTTCAGGTGACCGCTCACTAACTCTCGTTTGATTTCAAGTCCTACAACGAAAAAGAAAATTGCCATTAAGGCATCATTAACTAACGTCTCAAGTGTTAGATAATGAGATTCTCCACCCATCTGATAGCTGCCAATGACAAGCTTAAAGTCGGTATGCCAAAAGTTATAGTAACTNTCTGACCATTGTGAATTAGCCCAAATTAGTGCGAATACGGCTGCCACAAGTAANAGAATTCCACTTGATGCTTCAACATNTAAGAATCTTTGCACTGGTTTCCCGAACCTTTGCGCGAGCCGTCCTTCGCCTCCAAGCCAAGTCCATTTAGGAAGATCCGGGATAGGAGTATCGCTGGCCATGTCTTAAGCGTCCTTTGTTTTTTCGGTAGACATTATGAAATCTATCCGACTTGCTCTGAAATTTAAATGCATGAAGGTTAAATGAGTGTGAAATGTATACCGTTTCATTCAAAAAATCGGATCTCGCCATCAGCTGCTTCGATGACAGCTTGTACAGCTGCATGCATAGTAGCGTGTTGTGTTTGGAATTCTTGAATTTCTGGGTCAACTTGATTGCTAACTTCGGGGACTGCAATTGAATCGTTTGGATCTTGAAGTGTTTCAAATGCTTTATCCCAGTCTGTCTGTGTAGCTTTCCGTTCNAGGTACATGCTTGGAGCTTGAAGTAAAGCTCTATCGAGGTCATTGATTATTGCAAGCACTATATCTGTCGTTGTAATGACCCCGGGAGTTGCAATTAGTTGTAATGCTTGGAGCTTCCGCATNGCCATAGCTGCAATCATCTTAGGTTCTCCTAATTCAATGATTGCGGAATCAATTTCAGTTAGATCTATGGTTACTTTAGTTTCGACGTCAAACCACTTTCTTAAAGTGTTAAAAAGATTTTCAGAAACATCATGAAGTGCTAGAAGAGAATCAGGTTTAGGAATTGGATCAAAATTTTCGTTCTCTTCCATCTTTCTAATCTACTTAATTACCTGTANATAATTGTGTTACGNGGAAGGAGNCGAAGGAGAGTCNGTTGCTGGTGGGGTATAGACCACNAGCTGAACTGTTGTTCCCTCGTCAGCTGAATTTATTTTTATTTCGTCGGCCAAAACTCTCATTAAGGGAATACCAAACCCGCCTTCATAACTCAATCGGCCTGGTTGGTCTAGCGGTCCAGCTGGCTCTAATTTTTCAGGATTGAATCCGGNACCTCTGTCTTGCACTTCNACTTCAATTCTGTCATCCGTCAAACCGCATCTAATAGTTATACGCTCTTCGGACCCTAGGTTCGCNTGGGAACNGATTGCATTTGTTGTGGCCTCTGAAACAGCCAACCTAAGATCCTCCAAGCGTTGGTCCTCAACTGCTGGATCCAAAGCAGCTGCTGAAACAACAACTGCCCTTACAAGTGATAAGTATTCAGCTTTCGCAGGAATCTCAAGAGTAATTCCGCTTGTCATGATTTCTTTTGGATGTTTAGATTTGTCATTTNTCTTCCTGAGTTAAAACNGTATCCAAGCCNGTTANCTTAAACATTTCTTTTAGTGGTTCGGTCAATCCGATACAACGTAAGTCCCCGCCGTGACTTCGTGTTCGTTTCAAGCCTCCTATCAAAACACCTAGACCAGTTGAATCAACAAANTCNACGTTTGTTAGATCNAGAACAATGTTNNTGTGGCCATCTTGAACGTATTGGACTATGCGTTGTCGAAGTTCGGGCCCTGTTGCCATATCTATTTCACCATTGATCTGGAGAGTTACCCAGTTGTTGTGAAATTCTTCCGTTATACCCAACATCATGACTATTAGCCTAAGTGAAGATGGCGTGTTTGTCAGCGCAGGGTACCGGTTANCGCTGGATATTAATGTGAAATTAACTTAAGAGTTGGAGTGGTTAATTTCTATCAATTGTTTATCGTATTTTTGACCATAAGTAATCTCGGTGAGGAATAGCTGCATCAACATCCTCAGTCCATTCTGATTCCCCAAAGTGGACNGATCGATCATTTATNCTNCTCATTATTATCGCATGACGGGTTGCAGCATAAACCTCAAACCACTCAATGCTTATTGGAGATTTTCCTGTGAGTTCTGTAAATGTTGATGTGACGTCATCTGACTTCATAAAATTAGGCATGCCAGGAAACTCCATAGCCTCAGCAATAACTTGAAAAAATGTATGCATGAAAATCATCCAACCAAGATCAACTTCTGCCGGNGCTAGACCAGCCATTTCCCAATCAAGTACTGCTACTGGTTCATATGTTTCNTTATTAAACATCACATTGCCGATTCTTGAGTCACCCCAACTNATGACGGGTTCGCNTTCTTCAGGCCAATTAGTTTCTANCCATTCAAAAGCATGTTCAATTACTGGATGTTGTCGATTGTTGTTTACCACCCATTGGTAATACTCTTTCTGATTTGAAAAGTGTCTTTCTAAGGCTGTTTGCCCCGGAGACGTGAACTGAAGGAAATCTCTGTTAAATGAGTTTTGGCTCATTTGATAGAGTTGCGCAATAATCCCTACGCAGGAGCGCTGTAATTGGGATTGGTTATCTTCGTTAGCGTCAAGTAGCCAACCGCCGAAAACGTATGGTGGTATATCAGGGGGAACGAGTCCTTGTACTCTCTCCATAACAAAAAAGGGGACTCCCAGAATATCCGTTGATTCCTCCGTCCATAGNACCTTTGGAACTGGTATCTGCGTATATGTTTCGACAAGTTTCATCACGTTGACTTGTAATGAAAGGTCATATTCGGGGAAGACAGGAATATCTTGACTAGTTGGGGCTAAGCGGGCGACTAAGTGCTTCTTTNNCTTCTTATCACCCTTCCCCCAATTCGCTTCAAATAACAAAGTTTCGCTTGACATACCAGAACCAGTAGGTCGGTCGAATTCGCTTATTACTAAACTCTTTTCTTCAACCTTTTCTCTCATCCACTCGGAAATATGACTATGTATTTCGTCTGGATTTAAGGAAGTTCTTTGGGGCTCTAGTTCATTNGTCATNGATATGACATTAGTGCAGGAAGGTTAGGCTCGTCAGAATAACATAATCTACGTTTTAGATATGGAAGAGATTCGAATAGAGGGTTTTATAAGTTCAATTGGGTTTTCAGATGGAAATCGTTTCGTTATCGGGCATTGGAAAGAGTCACCAATAGGAGAATTCGGTGACATTATGTGGGGCACCCCTGANGGAGAAAAAATTCTCATAGCGGGAAATGAACAAGTTGCTAATTTTGTTTCAGCAATCTACAACTTTGANCAGATACAAATTAAAGAACTTGATACTTCATCAGATGGGAAACGTACTGTGGCGAATACCACTGATTTAAAAATTGATATAACAGGCGGAAAGCTAAGTGGGGTTTTACCACCNAGGCCTTTGNCCTTTACAAAGTTTATTGAGAACCCTTTTGCTTCGCTATTGATGGGGGTNAGGACTTATGGGACGAGTTCCAGAGGAGTTGAAGAGTGGTACCAAGCAAGAAAGTGGAGATGGGTTAAAGACGGAAATGTTGAAGTAAGTGGATCACCTCTTCAGTCCCGTTCNAAGTTTACAGAGCCGTTACTTGTTGGATTTTCAGAACCACCTCGAAAGTCTGCGATTGTAGAAATTAATGTAACTATCAGATTTCCCTTTGAATTTAATTTCTGATTTCCTTAACTACATTGAGTAAAGTCGCCTATTTGATAAACATGGGTAATACTGTAAGTGAATATTTGGGAGGTGTCAGAGTACCTGGTGGGCTCCCCCGCCTTCAAAGCGGGTGGGACGGGCGATCCCCGTCCGGCGGGTTCGATTCCCGTCCACCTCCGCGTTTANCCGATNTTTTAGTTNATCTTAAAGCTCTAGACAGCTAAAAGGTCTCTCGCACCAGTGTCACTACTTGGGTGGCGAAGTTTGGACATTGCTCGGGCTTCAATTTGCCTGATTCTTTCACGTGTTAGATTGAAATGCTCNCCGACTTCTTCTAGCGTTCTGGGTTCTCCTCNATCTAAACCAAATCGNAACTTCAATATTTCTCGTTCTCGTTCNTCAAGTGGGGCTAGCAATCTAGCAATTTCATCTGGAAGTAATGAAGTGGCAGCTACTTCAAAAGGAGAGGCTGCACCGCGGTCCTCTACGACGTCTCCAAGTTCTGCGTCCCCATCTTCCCTGAGAGGTTCAGANAGNCTTAGAGGTTCATTTGCAAACCTCAGTGCTTCGGTTATTTTCTCTTCGGGCATTTCAACATCTGCTGCTAATTCAGTCATGGTAGCTGGTCTACCGTATTTGAGTTCTAGTCTTGTTCTTGCNTTTTGGAGCCTAGCTAAAGTGTCGCCGGCATGAACAGGTAACCTAATTGTTCTGCCCGTGTTTGCTATCCCCCTTGTAATAGCTTGACGTATCCACCAGGTTGCATAAGTTGAAAATTTNAACCCTTTTCTCCAATCAAACTTTTCTACAGCGTGCATGAGACCNAGGTTTCCTTCTTGGATAAGGTCGAGTAGCGGTAGTCCAGACGCTTGGTATTTCTTTGCTATNGAGACAACTAATCTTAAGTTCGATTGAACAAACTTCTTTTCAGCTCGAGCACCATTTCTATCGNGGCGCTTCAAATCACTNTTTTCTTTAGCTGTTAAGTCTTCAGCTATAGCTAACTTTTCTCTTGCCTCAACGCCTTTTTCAATTTTCTGGGCAAGTCTGACTTCATCTTCTTTAGTAAGAAGCGGGTATTGTCCGATATCCGTGAGATATAACCTTACGAGGTCTTCTTCATCTCGTTCGACTCGCTCTTTAGGCAAAGTTCGCTCTTTTCAAATCGTGTGAGATTCATTTGCATCTCACGCTCCGCAAGTTCAATCTACCGAGATGAACGCTACTCGCAAACTCATTTTGTAATATCTAAGAAACTTTTTTAAATTTTTAGGTTTTGAATTTTACTCAAAGCCGCATCAGCTTTTCATTTTTTTGGTTTCTGATCTTTTCTATAAGGTTACTTTTCACCTGAATAGTAATTAGTTATAGGTAGTCTTCTATCTCTTCCAAACGCTTTTCTAGAAACTTTTGGACCTAATGGGCTCTGACGTCTTTTATATTCCGATAGATCTAAAAGCCTAGATATTTGCTCAACAATTTCAGGGTCATGACCAGCAGCTATGAGCTCATGATTCACTTTGTCGTTTTCAACCAGTTCTTTGAGAAGCCCATCAAGTGTTTCATAGTCAGGAAGAGTCTGATCGTCTCTTTGGTCAGGTCGTAATTCGGCAGATGGGGGTTTTGTGATTATTGAGGCGGGGATTATTTCACTGCCAGCGTTTAAGTTTTTCCACTGAGCTAGTTCAAATACTTCTGTTTTCCATAAATCCTTGATGACTGCGAATGCACCAGCTGTATCTCCGTAGAGAGTTGAGTAACCGACTGCTATTTCGCTTTTATTGCCCGTTGTGAGGACTAGCCAACCAAATTTATTAGAAAATGCCATTAGCATTGTTCCGCGAATTCTAGATTGAATATTTTCTTCGGTAATTCCTGATGGCAAGCTAGCAAAATGGTCTTTNCCCATCGCTAAAAGAGCGTCATGTGCGGGTTCGATAGGGACTTTTATTTGATGACAGTTCAGTCTCTTGACTAAATCCTCGGCATCACTTATTGAGTGTTCGCTTGAAAAGCGGGACGGCATTAGAACAGCATGAACATGTTCTGGGCCTATTGCATCGCAGGCAATTGCNGCCACAAGTGCAGAGTCAATACCTCCNGATAGGCCTAGACAGACATCAGTGAAGCCATTTTTTTTCACATAGTCTCTTGTTCCTAAGCACAATGCATTCCATATCTGTTCATAGGTTTGAAGAGGCGGGCTGGGCAAAGGATTATCTACCGTCCTTAACTTCTTCGCATCACTGATAATAAGAAGTTGGTCGCTTTNTTCACTTGGTTCATTTGGGATTTCAATATCAAATGAGAGGATCTCTTCCTTGAATTGTGTGGCGCGAGCAAGAATTTCTTTTTTCTCATTAATAGCGAATGATCCGCCATCAAAAACTAACTCATCTTGCCCACCTATCTGGTTGACGTAAACAATTGGGAGTCCTATTTCTTCAACTCGTTCTTTAAGAATCAGTTCTCGGGTTTCCCATTTGTCCTTATCAAACGGGGAAGCATTTAGGTTCAAGATCACTTGGGCTCCTAGAGCTGCGAGATCTTTGCTGACTCCATTCGGTATCCAAATATCTTCACATATTGTTATCCCGATATTGATACCCCCGATTTGAAATATTTGTAGGGGGTCGTCACCAGGTGAGAAATATCTTTCTTCATCAAAAACACCATAATCAGGTAAAGCCCGCTTTTTATATGTACCGACTACTTCCCCGTCGTAGCACACTGCTGTTGCGTTTGAGGTTCGTTTAACTGGATCAGCAGCTGCTGCTTCACCATCTACATAACCTAAAATAGCNACACAATCTTCAATGTGACTTGCGATGTCACGAAGTGCAATTTGTGTGTCTTGAACGAATGCCTTTTTCAACAGCAAGTCTTCAGGAGGGTAACCACATACTGCAAGTTCGGTAAAAACAGCTACATCGCAGTCCGTTTTAAGGGCTTGCTGGTATGCGTCAATAATTTTTTGTTTATTTCCTAAAAGATCACCAACACTAAGATTTAACTGGCAGGCAGCCACTCGTAATGTTCCCATGTGTCCAAGGTTAGAGGTTATTAGTTAACTGTGGATACTTGACTAAGAGAGATTGTCNTTTATTTATCATTAGTCCTTGGAGAAAATATCACAGGCTTTGAAGCACGAGTAAGTAAACTGTGGTTGTGAGTGAACAAAATGGAATTGAAGAAGGTAGCCAATTGGAGATCGATTTTGCGAAATTATCTAAAATTGGAATGAATGGCCATATGGTCATTCCTGTTGTTGTGCAGGATGCTACCTCTAAAGAAGTTTTAATTGTTGCTTACGCCAATGATGAGGCTGTTGCGGAAACTTTCAGATTAGGGGAAGCAGTGCTCTACAGCACATCAAGAAATGAATTGTGGCACAAAGGNGCTACTTCAGGTGATGTACTTAAAGTTGAAGAAGTAAGAATAAACTGTGAGCAAAACTCGTTGCTGTACCTCGTCACGCCTAAAGGCCAAGGTGCCTGTCACACGAAAGATGAGACTGGCAAGTCTAGATCAAGTTGTTACTANCGTACTGTTGAAAATAATACTCGGCTCCGTTATTCCTAACAGAGTCNCGTTTCATTCTGTGAACTTAAGCTAATGCCTCTCCAACAGTATTGGTCATAAGTGCTGCTACAACATAAGGATCAGCGTTAGCATTAGGACGTCGATCTTCAAGGTATCCTTTTTGGTCTTGTGAAACTTGCCATGGAATTCGAATGGAAGCTCCCCTATCAGATACACCATAGCTGAACTGATCATATCGTTGAGTTTCATGCTCACCCGTTAGTCGGTCTTCAATACCGANNCCATACCCAGCTAGATGCTCTTCAGGTTTACCAGGGGCACCAAGTGCCTCGCAAGCTGTTGTGATTGGGTCATATCCTTCTCTCATAGCTTGAGTNGAGAAATTGGTGTGCATTCCTGCTCCATTCCAATCACCTTTCATTGGTTTCGCTGCAATGCTAATTTCAACATTGTGTTTTTCCCCAACTCGATTNANTAGGTATCTNGCAANCCACAGGTGATCGCCAACCTCAACGGTTCCAGCTGGACCAATTTGGAATTCCCATTGNCCNGGCATTACTTCTGCATTTGTNCCAGATATTTTCAANCCAGCTTCNATACAAAGCGTTGTATGTTCTTCTACTGCGTCCCTNCCNTGAATCTTTTGAGCTCCAACGCCGCAATAGTATGGTCCCTGNGNTCCAGGAAATCCATTTGNTGGGAATCCTGCTGGCCAACCAGTAGANGGGTCAAGCATNGTATATTCNTGNTCAAGTCCGAACCAAGGATNNTGATCCCCGTATTTCTCTTCAGCGGCNCGAGCTAAAGCTCTCGTATTTGTTGGNTGNGGAGTCTCTTTGTCGGTAAGAAAAGTTTCGCACATAACAAGAATGTTNTCTCCACCTCGNATTGGGTCAGGGCANTGNAAAACAGGCTTCAAGACAACGTCAGAATTGTCACCGGTGGCNTGATTAGTTGATGATCCGTCGTATCCCCAGATACCNGGCTCATCTCCATCAGCTAAGATTTTTGTTTTNGATCTAATNTCNGCGGTTGGCTCTGCACCATCTATCCAGAGATATTCAGCTCNGTAAGTCAATTGCTTTCTCCATTCTTCATAAAGACTNAACTTTGTTAGATACATCNACAGAACAAGTGAACTGTAAAAGNATCTNTTTANTACNTAACATGACTCTAGAGCGTAAGTNACAAAGNAATGTTAACNGAGTGTTAATTTGGGNTGGATATGGGGAGTTTGGCCAATATNTGGTTAGAAATNATATATGGAACCCAAAAAAGANTANGTATTACGGACTGTTGAAGAGAGAGGNGTGCGNTTAATTCGNTTGTGGTTNACTGATGTTCTAGGACAATTAAAATCACTCGCTATCTCTCCAGCNGAACTTGAAGCAGCTTTTGAGGAAGGNTTACATTTNGATGGTTCAGCTATAGATGGNTTTAGCAGAGTTCANGAAAGCGATGTATTAGCAATTCCGGATGCAAACAGTTTTGAATTATTACCTTGGGTTGATCCTTCAGAACCAACTGGCCGCATCTTCTGCGATATACATAACCTTGATGG
The DNA here is from genome assembly GCA_002713485.1 of Acidimicrobiaceae bacterium. Lineage (GTDB taxonomy): Bacteria > Actinomycetota > Acidimicrobiia > Acidimicrobiales > UBA8592 > UBA8592. The sequence goes on along the minus strand of PAWI01000020.1, from coordinate 831 downwards.
AACCCCATTCGCTGGAGACCCGCGTCATGTACTACGGAGAAACCTGCAACAAGCGAAAGAAAAAGGGTTTACATTTTTCACAGCTCCAGAGATTGAGTACTTCTATTTTGAAAATTCTAGTCAACCAGTTCCACTTGATAACGCTGGATATTTTGACCTGACTACATTGGACCTGGGAAGTAGTTTAAGGCGTCGGACATTAGCCATGTGTGAAGCGATGGGTATCCCAGTCGAATATTCATTTCATGAGGATAATGCCAGCCAACATGAGATTGATCTTCGCTATACCGAAACACTTGACATGGCAGACAACATAATGACCCTCAGGTTAATTGTCCGGAAAATAGCGTTGGATGCGGGAATTCATGCAACGTTTATGCCTAAGCCACTAGATGTAGGTCAAGGATCCGGTATGCACACTCATATGTCTCTTTTTGAAGGAGATGTAAATGCGTTTCATGATTCCGGAGATGAAATGGGCCTTTCCGAGACTGCACGGAAGTTTATGGCTGGAGTTCTGCATCACGCTCCCGAATTCACGGCTGTCACCAATCAACTTGTCAATAGTTATAAGAGAATGATCGCAGGTTACGAATCACCTGTTTATGTAAGTTGGGCAAGGAATAATCGCTCTGCTCTGGTCCGGGTCCCAATACACAAAGCAGGGAAAGCCTCGTCAACTAGAATTGAATATCGAGCACTTGATTCTGCAGCTAATCCTTATTTGGCGTATTCAGTTATTCTTGCAGCAGGGCTAAAAGGTATTGAAGAGAACTACGAACTGCAAGGTGTACACCCGAGCTGACCGTGTCGATGACCAGGAGCCCCGGG
>PAWI01000019.1 GCA_002713485.1 Acidimicrobiaceae bacterium | reverse complement strand
TCCAATAGGGTGTCAGATAGGGACCCGCTTAGGCATTCAGCTTGTTCTTGATCAAGGCCTAGATCGTCCATGAAGCTATTGACGAGTATTTGGGGACATGCCTCAAGTATCGCAGAGAAGAATTCCGCTGCGAATATGTCATCAGGGCCTTCTTCAAAGCTTGATGCTACGAATCCGTACCATTGCTCACGATCTAGTTCATTTGCTATACATTCTGCGTCTTCCATCCGTAGAGGTGCCTCGCCATCATCAACAGAAGCTTCGACAATGTAGGCAGCTAATCCAGATGTTCCAGCGCAATCAAGTACGGCGTTGGTAAAGGATTCTTGAAGTTCTTCAGGCAGTTCGGCTGTAGGAATGTCAACTGATGTTTCGCTAAAGCCAAGCTCAATGAGCTTATCTAATCCGATTTCACCTATGGAAGTTTCAGAGATGCACGTCGCATCATTCACAAATGGGAACTCTGGATCAGATAATAACTCTGCAGTTAGCGCATCGGCGATTATTTGCTCTCCAGAACTAAGTCCATCTGAGCTTTCTGCCGTTTCAGCCTCGTCATTGTTACCACCGCAGGCTGCTAAGAATAAGCATGCCGTTACAGTTAAACAGAATATTTTTTTCATAATCCCTCCGTTAGATGACGTTAGCACGTTCACGCTTCAAGCGGGCTTATGAGCTGAATGGGAGCACTTCCTTCTCTATTAGAGACAGTGAGGACCATGCCAAATCTGGAGGAACCCCACCGCATAAGGGTTGAAGCGACAATCTTTGATATTTGTGTATCAGCTCAATAGCTTGTTTCGGGGTTACGACTCTGTAGGGCCCGTTTTCGTCTCGTAACTCATCAATTGATGAAGCCTGACTAAGGCTCGCAGAGTTATTGTCTTCTCCCATCCATCCTCGATATGAAACGGCATCATGAAGCATGTAGGGGCCATATTGTTCCCACCCTTTGTCCAGATTTTCTGCGACAAACACGGTCGTGGGAGATCCTTTGGCAGGGCCCATAGTTAGACCTGGTGGATTTCCGACACGTTCAGCTTCTTGATCGTAGAAAACTGCCATTTTAGGGTCTGTTGTTTGGGGGAAGAACATCATCCCAAGACGAGCTGCGCGTTCGGCAGCTGCTTTGCTTCCACCTCCATAGGCGATAACAGGGCCTCCAACAGTTACTGGTTTTGGCTGAACATGAATTGTTCTACCCCTCCATTCGAAAGGTTCCCCGCTTAGAGCATGTCGAAGTGCGATAATTCGTTCTTCAATTTCTTTTCCTCGATACCGTTTATCGACACCAAACATTTCGTATTCTTCTTCTCTGTAGCCAAGCCCTAATGTGTACCCAACTCTTCCGTTGCTGAGGTGGTCAAGAACAGCGATATCTTCTGCAAGTTTTATTGGGTCATACATCAGAAGTAGGAGAGCCCCAACGTTGAATGTAAGCTTTTCTGTTCTGGCTGCGGCAGCTGCGGCCATAATAATTGGAGATGGGAGGTAACCATCTGGTGAGGTATGATGCTCTGAGAACATGGCCGTTATGGCGCCGTTACGTTCTCCCCACTCGCACATATCAAGGGCGGCATCGTATAGGTCACCCATAGTTGCGGAGCTGTCTGGTTTTAAACGAAAGTCGAACCGCAGAATAAACATCTGGATTCAGACCTCTAATTTGAGGACTCTTGCGGCGTTCTCTCTTAGGAATTTTGACCAGACATGATCGCGGAACGGAACACTGGGAAGTTGATCAAATATGGTATCTATATGAAGCCCCATGGGGAAATAGCCAGCGTATAGTATTTTTTCTGCTCCTCTGGTATTGGCGTAGTTGATGATCGCTTCGGGGTAGTACTTGGGTGCAAATGCTGAGGTTGAATAATAAAGATTTGGCCACTTCAACATGAGTTTTACCGCTAGTTCCTCCCATGGTTCGCAGCCATGCCTGGTCACGAATCTCAAGTCGGGGAAGTCGTACATTACTGAGTCAATTAACTTCACATGCTGGGCCTCAAACGGTACCCGTGGGCCTGGAATTCCTGCGCAACAAAAAATAGGGATGTCTAGTTCCACACAAGTCGCGTATAACGCATACATTTTAGGGTCATCTATTGGTACTTGTGGGTTTCGTCCCGCTGGGAAAGCTGAAATAGCCCGAATGTATCCTTCACTGTGGAGTCTTTTGATATCCCTAATCGAGCCCATTACATCGTTGGGGTCAGGCTCGTGACATCCTATGAAACGGTCTGGGTGTTGATCAATTGCTTCCCGCGCTCCTGACCTTTCCTGCCCTGGACCGACCCCTATCATCGATACTTCAATATTATGTTTCTCCATATAAGGCAGTAACAGGTCGGCACCTTGTGGCGGTTCTGCCTGTTCCTCAAAATTTCGCGCTTGGTCACTCCATGGAACATCTTTAAACATATATTGAGCAGGAAAATTGAAGCCTTCTGTTTCCTTATCTTTCATCCCAGTAAGATTTTCATAATTGAGCTTTGCAGTCTCACCGGCGCGTGTCCCGATCATAGTTTCAATTACACGAACATCTTTGGGGAAGCCCATTAGAACCTCTTCTTATACTTTTAGTACTCGTTGACTTTGACCTATTGCTCTTTTTGTACTTTTCCGACTCTGTGATTTTCAATTTGAGGGCCACCAACCCATCCACAAAGTTGCGGATCGCATTCCCGGAGTTCCCCTTCTATCCAGGACCCATTTCTTCTGAAGAGGCCTTCCACATCGCCATCAGTGACACGAATGTTGCCGTCTTCAGTTTTTACATACAGGGCTTTTGTGAATGGGTGAATTAATCCGTGGGACATGGTTACCCCTCACCGCACCATTCGCCAAGTTTGTGGTGCAGCCATCGCACTTTTGATTCTTGATAGTTGCTAAGCACAACTCCTGTCTTTTGAGTTGTTTCAAGACCGAGTTGGACTTTACCCATGTTGAAGACATCTTGGTCAAATACTTTTCCTAAGGTATCAAGTTCAGGGGCATCACTAAAGTCTTCATCATCAGATAACCAATGGATGGATGCAGGTTCTGGTTTTTCACCTTCTTTATATGGGGCAAGAAAAATACATTCCATAATTGAACTTCGGTGATCATCCCCATTTGGCCTGAATCGGTAAACAATTCTGTTGAACGCACCCCATGGGTGGAAGTTAGGGAACAATGTGTAGTCAATGCTGTCCATCATTTCAGCATCGGAAAGGGAATCGACCCAATCACCAGCTACTGGCCTCCACCTATCTCTGGACAGTGCAGCGGCATGAGCTCGCATGGTCGCACCGTCGGGGATTGTGACTGGAAGTTCTTTGTCGTAGCTGACGTCAAGCATTGACCGCATTTGATCTTCTTCGGTTACGTCATAGTCAAGAAGAGGACTTGGGGTTCCTCCGGGGCTAATCACTCGTGCGAAATTGTCCCAAACATCTACCTGAGAGTTGGTGTCTCCGAGGTAGGCCATTATCTGCGGGTGAGTGGCGTTTACGTGGAAAGCTTCGCAAAACGCTTCTTGCGCTATTTTCCAGTTCGCATGTATTACTTTGGCGACATGAGCTTGTTTGTAACGTTTCTCAAGATCCCACACTTGGAAATGGTTATCCATTTCTCCTATGAAATCCTCGAGTGATTCGGCATTTGGATCAGGGTTGATAAACACGAAACCTGCCCAGGTTCCAACTTTGACTTCGGGTAGCTGAAATTGTTCTGCTTCAACGTGGGGGAAATCCCACTTTGCTGGAACATCTTTTAATTCCCCATCGAGTTCCCAGGCAAATCCATGAAAAGGGCATCGTATTTCTGAACATCTTCCGTCGTAGTCTTTGAGTTTCCTACCTCGGTGGAGGCATGCATTTGGATATGCTTTAATTTCGTTTTCGCCGCTTCGCATCACGATATAGCTGCGTCCAACTATTTCATAAACATAGAAATCCCCCACCTCTGGAATCTCATCTGCTCGGCATGCGTATTGCCATACTTTTGACCAAAGTTTCTCTTTTTCGACTTCATGCCATTCTCTGGTGGTGTAACGCGTTATGGGGAACTCGTCTGGCCCAAAACTGATGGTGGATTCTAGGCGTAGGACGTCTGGAACCGGGTGTGTGTCTTCATCAAGCAACTGTTGGTAAGTTATTCCCGGTGATCTTTCAGATACGTCTCGGACTATCGCCACGTCATGTTCCCCTTCGTTAGAGCGTATATGGGGAGTGTACATCAAACAGTCTANATTGAGGAATTATGTCCATGCGTTAATGCGACTTGCTTGTGTAAGAAGATGATTGTTTGACTCGTATTCTTTTGATATCAATGCAAGACTCTAGAGAAGAGTTTAAAGGGGAAGTCTATGACTGATGTTAAAGGTTCAATTCTTGGCAATGCCGTGCTTCGTCGAGAAGATCCGACTTTGCTTACTGGTGAAGATAAGTACTTTGACGATATGGAAATTGATGGTTTGGGTTTTGTTTATTTTGCTCGATCCCCTGTTGCTCATGCGAACATTATTTCCATTGAAACCTCAGAAGCAAAAGAGGTTGATGGCGTAGTCGGGGTATGGACTGCCGATGATTTGGAACTCTCCCCCTATCTTGCTTTCCCGTTATTTCCGCCTCACTTTGCTCGCCCCCCCTTGGCGAAAGGAAAAGTGCGGCTTGTGGGTGACATTATTGCTGTTGTTGTGGCTGATTCATTCTCTGCTGCTGCCGATGCGGCATCTATGATTTGGATGGATTACGATCCACTACCCGCGGTTACTGATCCCGAAAAAGCACTCGACGAGAGTGCTCCCGTTCTTTTCGATGAGAATGGATCAAATCTATGTTTTGAAACGGGGATAGGCCTTGAAGATGGAGATCCAAATGAGGGGGCCGACCACATAGCTAAGGTTCGTATTGTCAGTCAAAGATTAGCTGGGGTGCCTTTGGAATCAAACGGCATCATAGCCATCCCCGAGGAAGGTGGGGCATTAACTGCATGGATCCCAAGCCAGAACCCAATATCGGTTCGTGAAGCGTTGGCAGCCCAGTTAGGTATGGAGCAAGATAATCTTCGAGTGGCAGCACCTACCGTTGGTGGGGGGTTTGGGCCCAAAGGAGGCGTTTACGTTGAGCATGTGATTACTGCTGAGCTTGCTAGAAAACTCGAGAGGCCACTGAAATGGACTGAATTACGGAGTGAAAATATGCTTTCGTTGGCTCAGGGTCGAGGAATGACTATGTATGGCGAAATGGGGTTTAGCGCCGATGGAGCAATAGTTGGTTTAGATGCGAAAGTTATTGCTGATGCTGGCGCATATCCCGCAATAGGTGGCTTCTTAACATTCTTTACACAAACGATGATTCAGGGAGTTTACGAGATCCCTAAAATTCGCTACCACGCTCAAAGTGCAGCGACGAATACGACACATACTGCAGCGTATCGGGGTGCAGGTCGCCCAGAAGCAACCCAGTTACTTGAACGTTTAATAGATGTTGCCGCTGATGATCTGGGCTTAGATCCTGCAGAAATCCGATTGAAGAACTTTATTTCAGAGGATGCTTTCCCAATAACGACTCTGGGAGGCGCTAACTACGATTCAGGTGATTATGCTCTCGCGTTGAACAGAGCACTTGAAGAAGCTGACTATGNCACGTTACTTACGGAGCAACAAACTCGCCGAGAGGAAGGCGGAACCAAACAGTTGGGCATTGGTCTTTCGGCTTATGTTGAGGTGACTGCCCCCGCAGGATTGCATAACGAGTACGGTGCTGTTGAAGTCAACGATGACGGGACTGTAACTGCAAGGGTCGGTACCAGTGCTCACGGTCAGGGACACATTACTGCATTCTCTATGATTATTTCTGATCTCCTAGGCGTTGANATGGATAAGATAACTATTCTGCAATCTGACACAGATGAGATTCCAAGAGGGCAAGGAACGATGGGGTCTAGGTCCCTTCAGACAGCAGGTTCAGCTGTTCATGTTGCTAGCGAGACTGTGCTTGATAAGGCTAAAGAGTTGGCGTCTCATCTACTGGAAGCAAGCGCTGACGATATTGTTACTGGCGAANGTGGATTGCATGTTGTTGGCGTTCCGTCTAACTCTTTGAGTTGGGGGGAATTGGTACAAGCTTCTAATGATGATGACAAAAGGCCTGATGGAATGNAGCCTGGTTTGGCCCATGAACTGGATTTTGATGGGACGGATTCTACATTTCCTTTCGGAGCCCATGTCGCGGTTGTTGAGGTGGATACTGAAACGGGTGCTGTTGAACTANTTCGACATATTGCGGTTGATGACTGCGGCCGGATTCTTAATCCCATGCTGGTTACAGGGCAGCAGCATGGAGGTATCGCACAAGGGGCAGCTCAGGCATTATTTGAAGGTGTCTTCTATGACGAAGAGGGCAACCCGATTACCGGAAATTTAATGGATTATGCAATTCCTTCCGCTGCCGAATTGCCTTCATTCGAAACCTATAATACTGAGACGGCTACCCCTCGTAATCCTCTTGGAGCTAAGGGAATTGGCGAATCAGGAACGATAGGTTCAACTCCTGCGATACAGAATGCTGTGATTGATGCTGTCGCTCATTTAGGAGTCGTGCATATTGATATGCCTTTGACTTCCGTTAATGTATGGAATGCTATTTGCGAGAGTCAGAGCAGTTAGTGGTTGAGCCTCAGGAGTTACCGCAACGTGCGGAAATAGTTGATAGTCTCCTCTCTTACACTCGNGGCATNGACAGATTNGATAAAGAAAGTGTTATCTCAGCTTTTCATCCGGGCGCTACGTTAAACAATTACGGTCCCGACCCCATGTCAATAGAAGATTTTGTTGAGTATGCNTTGCCTTCTTTGCGAAAGCGGTATTCGGCAACACAACATCGTGTTTCTAACATCAGGGTGGAGTTTGATGAAGATAAGGCTTTAGTTGAATCCTATGTTTTGGCGTATCATGTTGAGTCNGGGAAGGACTCTAAACGGTTACATACCTTTAANGGTCGATACATTGATACNTTCACCTGTTTAGATGGGCAATGGAAGATAAGNGAACGNTCATTGCGNAATGACTGGTCAAAGGTTGAANATATNACNGCTGAAATGGCCGGTTCGTCTGTTTGGGTTGCTAGTAGCCGTAGCACTNATGACCCAATCTACGATTTTGGTAANTNATCTCTCAAATTTGGGGAATGCCATCTTTTAAGATCGCAAATTGGCGGTTCGGCTCGTTTGCAGCTTCGCGTATTTCAGGTTCGCCAGCGCTTGGGTCGCCTTTGAGAAGAAAGGACCCCTCAGGAGCGTACTGAAGAATATAGGCTTTTCTCGTCTTGCTTGTTGTATTAGCTCCAGTCATATGTGGGGTGAGCGATGAGAAAATAACGATACTTCCGGCTTTGGCTTCAATTGGTATTGCATTTGGGTGCTCTTCAAAACACTCATACCCAAGAGGTTCGATATAGCTATGGGCCAGGGTTCCTTTGAGATGTACGTGAGGAACAATCCATGGGCAACCGTTCTCACGGTTTACGTCAACGAGAGGAACCCAGCATGTTAAATACTGTTGGGGTTCTACGAATCCGTATCCGTTGTCTTGGTGCCATGGAAATCGCCTTGGTTTTTGTGTTTGTTTGTANACGATTTGGTCCCAATACAGTCGAACATCAGGGCCNATCAGNTCGTGAGCGATTGATATGAAGGGCTCTGATGAGAGGAATTCTTTNGCTTCCGGAAACCTTATCGAGGGGTGGATTCCAAATAGNATCGCGCCTGATTCTGCAATGGAGAGCCTACCATCTTCCATTGCCTGAAGAAATCCTTCAGTTTCTTTTGCATGAGNATCAAGTGTGCTTGTGAGATCTTCTATTNCCTGTTGGGGAATCACCCCTTCGAGGAGGAGAAAACCTTCATTGTTGTATTGGTCTATTTGTTGTTGGGTTAGGAACCCACTTCGCTGGATGGCATTTTCCCATGAAAATTGTGTATTCCATGGGTGAAGTGATGCTTTCATTACCCCCCTGGTTGAAGTGGCTCGTAGTCAGGTATCTCTTGCCCTGGAGGAGGTTCATCATATTGATCAACCGATGTCGCAGCATTAAAGAGTTCAATTGATTCGGATGGGAATTCGCCCCACAGGTATCGTTTACCATCATCAGCGTATTGGTNCATGCCAGTTCCTACAGCATCAGTTTCGTCTCGACCCTCTGCTTCAGTATCCCACCAGAAGACGGTTACTTCATCATTTCCNAAGAAGTCGTATTCAAGTTCAGCGGGCCATCTTCCCTTTTCTCCCCATGAGAATGAGGATGACGTAGTACGCCTCTCGGTTGGATCAGCCCGATTGAGTCCTTCACGCCAATTTTCATAGGTCAGGTTAGGTCCTATTCCTTGAATGATTGGGTAGAAGGTAGCTGGCCAGGGGTCAATGACGCCTAATGAATCATCNGCTGGGGCTGGTTCTCCGAAGAACCAACGGTAGCGGAANGGAGCGCCTGCTTTTAACGGGTCGACTCCGACACCTAACGTGGTTATTCCGAATGCGTTGGCCCACTGTTCTTGATCGTATGTTCTCGCGAATGCTGTTGTATCAGCTAAAACACTGCCGATATGCACCCATTCGGGGAAATATCCTTGNGCGGTTGCTTCTCTTGTGAAATCTCTCATGGCAATCGGATCGGAGCTGAAAAGAATGCTTGTAACTCCTGCTGCCTTAAATTTTGCGATAGCTGATGCGGCGCTCTCTTGCAGTGTTGCTGGGTCAAGTGCGTAGGCTACAGTCTCGACAACATCAACCCCATTTTCAGCGAGCTGATTTAGGAAATCTTGATTGTTCTCAACAGAAGCGTCACCGCTCTCTANATAGAGACGGCCGAATACTCNCTCCTGATTGTGATAGCTTGTATCACCTGCGTATTGTGCTGTTCGTCCAGCCAGTTGTTTTGTNACATATTCAACCCCCATGAGAGTGTTCTGCTCACCACTCATCGAGAAAGTCCAGCTNAGTGGATCAGCCTCTTTGTAGTAATCAATTTGTTGGCTTGGGCCACAAGCAAGGCATGCAATGCCTCGTGAAACAAGTTCATCTTCAAAAGCGTTTGTTAGNTTTGGGCCGTTCCATACCATAAACGGCTCATATTCTTCAGCTATTTTGACTGCGTCTGCTCNTGCTGAGATAGGATCTGCCACATTTCCTGTTCCTTCATAAAAGATCAAGTTGACCTTTCGCCCATAGGTTTCGTAATAGGTTTCATAATATTGAAGGAGACCACGTAAGCTTGCTTCAGCATCAGCATTCGTATCATCGTTTGCTATCGGGCCGGTGATGTAATTAAGTATGAAATCGTTCTCCTGCCAGCGCCAGTAGACAATNGTTATCGTATCTTCGGTTACACCCTGGGCAGTTGCTCCGCCATTGTCGCCTGAGAAGGGAGCGAAACATTCAGGGGCACCAACGACGGGCAGTTTCAGTAATCCAGTCTCAACATCGCATCGCTCACCCCAGTTGATATCTGTTAGGCATCGAGTTTGCGCTTCTGAGAAAAACATTACTCCTGGGAAGAGATCATCCCTTGCGTCACCAGCCGTTGGGCAATCCTCTGCTACTTCTAGGTCCTGAGTTGGTGCGGGNGTTTCTTCTTCAGCTTCAGAACTTTTAGGNTCTTCNGCCACAGGCTCTGACGCACTGGAGCTCTCTGTTTCGCTTGAAGTTGAGTCAGTTGACTCGCTGCTTCCGCCACAGCTTGTTGCTACAAGTGCAACCGTTGCTAGCGCCGCGATGAGCATAGTGAGCTTTCGCGACGGCTTTTCCCCTCTGGTACTGATTCTTTTCAATTTCATATCTTGCCCCCGAAATATTTAATTGATTGAACATTAGTGCATTTTTTTTCTCTTGGGAATTAAAGTGTCCCGCTTCTTTGAATCGTTTCTTTCGAAGAGCCTAGATAAGAAGAGACAACTGTGGGATTCGCTAGGACCTTATCGGGTTCGCCTCGGGCTATGACCGTTCCCTGATTGAGAGCTACAAACTNGTCAGATAAGTCTGCAAGAAGAGCNATGTCGTGTTCGATNACAACGAGGGCGGCGTTCATTTCATTCCGTATTCGTTTGAGGACTGGTGATAGTTGTTCCGCTTCTTTTTGAGCGATCCCACTNGAGGGTTCATCAAGCANGACGACTGCTGGTTTATGAGCGATGACGCACGCTAAGTCAACCATNCGCCTCGTTCCTGTAGATAGTTCGGAGATGAATTTGTTTTCATATGCTCCTAACCCCATGAGTTCTATGAGGTCACTTACTTGTTTACGTATTTCTTTTTCGCTTCGAGAAACGTGAGGGAGGTGTAATGCCCCGGAGATCGGGTTCTTTGCTGATGTAAATCGCTCTAANCCAACAGCGATTGTTTCTGCCACAGTTAGGGANGGAAACAGNCGAGCGTCTTGAAAGGATCGCCCTAAACCTAATTTTGACCGTTCTGCNGGNCTTTTNGTTGNNATGTCTNGGCCAAGTAATTTTATGGACCCTCCTTGNAATGGAACGAAACCGCTGAGGAGGTCAAAGAGCGTTGTCTTTCCTGCTCCATTGGGGCCCATTATCCCGATGATTTCGTTTGATCTCACATCAAAGGTCACCGAACTAACGGCTCGGATTCCTCCGAAACTACGTGTCACATCCTCTATTTCTAGGATTGTTTTGCTTTCCGTGGTTGATGGTTTGGAGCTGGTCTCAACTGCTGAAATTGACGTATTACTGAGGAAGACTGACCGCAGGAGGTCAGGNCGGTTTAGAAGGTCTTTGGTTGACCCGTTGAAGCGTATTTGTCCTTTTTCCATGAAATAGGCTCTGTCTGCAATTGTTAAAGCTAGATTTACTGATTGTTCGACGATGATGATGGCCGTTCCTTGANCTGCGATTTGTTTAATTACTGGGAGTATTCGTTCGANTACTGCTGGGGCTAAACCAAGTGAGAGTTCATCTATAAGNANNACTTTGGGTTTACTATGCAGGGCCATTGNGAGCCCAAGCATTTGTTGTTGCCCTCCTGAGAGATTTGCTGCCGGCTCATCTAATCGTTCTGCTATCTCAGGAAATATTTCTAGNGGATTTTGCGTTATTTCCTTCACGTTTCTTTCAGGTGAGGCATTTAGCCAACGGGAGGCAGCAATGTTTTCTTTTACGCTTAGGTTTGGGAAGATTGCGTGACCNCCAGGTAATTGAGAGACGCCTAATGCAGCGATTTCATTGGGTGGAGCGTGTGTGATATCACGTCCGTCTAGGACTATTGCTCCTCTGTCTGCTTCGGTGACTCCCGATATGGCCTTGAGTAAAGTTGATTTCCCTGCGCCATTTGTTCCCAATAATGCGACAATTTCTCCTTCTGCTACGTCAATATCAACACCGAAGAGTACTTGAACTTTGTCATAACTGACCTGCACATTCCGTGTGAGCAGGAGCTTTGCTTCTCCCTTTTTTCTCGCCATTGCTGCTTCACTTCTAGCTCGCGCTGAGGAACGTACTTGTTCAATATCATTGACTATTCCCTTTGCTGCCGAACCCATGATCAGCGCTCCAATGAAGAGGATTGGGGTCATCAGAAGCATGCCCTGCCGTATTCCCCAGTTATCGCCTACCCAACCGACTAATGGCAGTGCAAAAAGACCAGGTAATGCCCATAGCGACCCCATACTGAACCCCATGGATCGTGCACGTGGGGGTATNGCTAANGAAAGAGCAGCTAAAAGTCCAGGCCCTACGATAGCTACAGTGAAACTAATTAAAGCGCTGAATGATATTGCCATCCATACTNTTGGCGATAACGCTAGTCCTGCTGCCATTATTGATGTAAGAGTTGTACTTAGCGCTAAAAACTTGATTATTAGACCTGGNTCCCTAGCTACAAGNTTAAGACCTATTGANGCCCCAACGACTAATCCGCCCAACTGCGCTGGTTCCGTGGCTGCAGCTATAATACCGCGAGCCCGTTCATCAAGGTTAAAAACCTCATCATAGAATAATGAGCTTAGAGTTGCGTATCCGACCACTGCTATGGCAACGAACGGAAGTGACGCAAAAAGCCGGCGCAACGTGTCGACTTTCCAACATAGACGCCAAGCTTCAGTCATAGACGGAGGCTCTTCTGCTAACTCCGCAACATCTTTGTCTGCTCCTGCGGCTTCTCTCTCGAATCTGCCACGAATAGGTTCCTTAAGGCGAAATGCTAAAAATGCAAGAATAAATGTGGGAATTGCGAAGATCAAGAAAGGGACGCGCCAACTGAAGGCGTAGGCAAGCGTTCCTGCTAGTAACGCTCCGAGGATAATTCCGACTGAATTTCCTGCGCGATGGAATGAGAAGACTGCTGGTCGTTGGTTTGGTGCATACCANTCAGCAAGTAGTGAATTGTGCGTTGGGTCTATTACCCCTTTCCCAATAGCTGACCCTGACCTCATGAACGCCAAAAAAACAATTGAGGTAGCGAGTCCTGTCATGAACGAAAAGGTTGCCCAAGCTAGTGCTCCTATGATGGCAAGGTGGACGCGGTTCATTTTGTCTGCAAGGCCTGCGATTGGCACTTGAAGAGCAAGTGAGAAAGCCAAGACAACAGCTACTAATGTCAATAGCCCTTGAAATCCGAGTCCGAATTCGTCGCGTATTTCAGGTGTTAGAATCGCAAATGCTGTTCGGTCAAGTTCATCTACTGCGTTTAGACCAAAAAGGATGAAAAGTGGATATGCAGGGCCATCTCCAACGATTCGTGAGAATTTAGCTTTCATCTAANTCTCCTTGNANTCGAGCACTGTCGGGNAGAAGGTCATCAGCNACGAGGCTGGGAACATCTATATCTTTCTTAATCGCGAATTGTTTCAATAGCCAGTCTCTAAATCTATAGATAAAGGAACTGATACCGCCTGGGGCGATAAGAAGCACAGTTANGATCCCAAAGCCTGTGGCGAAGATACTCCAATCCCCTCGCAACCACCAGACCGTTCCAAATAAGAAGAGGGATCCGATCATTGCTCCAAGCGATGAGCCAATTCCTCCAACAATGGCTGCTATGAAGACCCGTATTGATGAACCGAGTCCGGATACGTTTGATGTTGGGACAAATGCTTGTTGATGGACCACGTGTAATGCTCCGGCGCAGCCTGCGAGAAATCCAGCTATTCCAAATGCCATGAGTTTGGCGCGAATAACTGATACTCCAAATGCGCCTACGCCTTGCTCGTTGTCTCGCAAAGCAAGNAGTACTCGCCCTGTTCGGCTTTGGCGTAATCCTTGCACAGCTATGAGTGCAAGGATTAAAGCTATGGCGGTGACGAAGTAGATTCCTCGTGTTGATGTGTAATTGATGTTTCCCAATATTGGTAGACGCTCAATTCTGTCTGAGTAGGACGGTACCCAGTCAAAAAATCGTGTATTGAGGAAGTAACTTATCATGGCNAGCTCAAAAGCGAATGTGGTGACGGCTAAGTAAAGTCCCCGAATNCGTAATGCAGGAAGGCCGACAATGATTGCTAANAACGTTCCAAAAGTCCCAGCGGTGAGAATNGCTANGAGTAANTCTCCGTTCCATTCAACGATTAGTTTNCCAGCAATAGCTGATCCAGTGAAAAAGAATGCCATTTGTCCAAGCGAGATCTGCCCACCCCAACCTGTTAGCACCACTAATGACAGCATAACTATTGCGTACACGCATAGTGACGAAATTCTGAGTGTGTTTACTGTGCCAAACCANTATGGGACTACGAAAAGAAATCCCAACCCGAGAAGCATTAGANCATACTTACTGATTNGAATTTCGATGCGCGTTCTGAGTTNNGGNGGTATNGGGCGCGTTTCTCCCATTGANAGAGCGTCCCGNAGCTTCTCAAATCGTGAGTACGTTTGAGGTCTTGCTATGAGCGCTATCAGTATCACGGCTGCGCACATAGCGGCCATGAGAGCTTTTCCCTGTGTAGGACTATCTGTGTTCCAAAGAATTCCTTGCTGAAGNATCCCGAGCGTCACCGAGGTTGCNAGAACAGTTCTTAGATCGGTTAACTTGCCAGCAACTGCNGCTGTGAGTGCTCGAAGNAAAAAGAGGACNCCTAGTTGCCCTCCNACTGGGAGACCTATGATGCTTGAACGAAGGAAGAGAGCCAGGAACGCAAGTAATGATGCGAGCGCCCATACGCAGCTTTGTATGCGTCTCACAGGTATTCCCAGCATGCCTGCCCTGTCAAAGTCTTCAGCAACAGCTCGAATTCCGATGCCGATCTTGGTTCGTTGCAAGAAATAGCCTACAGCGAGGAGGANCAACGGCACAGCTATGAGGACTATCAGATGATTGTCGTTAAAGCGGAATTTNGCGAAATCAAATGTGATNTCTAAGGGAGAATCNATACGTTGACTTGTGATTCCGCTGCCCCACCATTCAGGCATAAGTAANGCGAACATGATGAGGACTTGTGCCAGTCCTATGGTTGCTACGGTGAGTACAAGTCTGGGGCTTCGAGTAAACCTTCGAATGACCAGAAATTCTGATGATATTCCCAGAATAATCGCAGCCAATAACCCCAAGAGGAGTGCGACCAGGTACGGGAAGCCAGATTCAACGATGAGCATGACGCTCAGAATTGTTGGTAGAAGCCCTAATTCTCCTTGCGCAAAATTTAGTACACGATTAGAGCGATAAATCAGCACGATACCTAAGGCGACCAAGCTTGTCAGGAGGCCAAGGACTATGCCTTGCAGAACGGCGCCTAGTGGGGTCCTCCAGAACATTTGCTGCACGAGAAGGATAAGCAGAGGAGGCAGCAGCCATGAAAACGAGTCATATGAAATTTGTTTCTTTTCGTCTCCTTGATTCACTTCCCCCCCTTCTCCGTTTTGTTCCCTTAGTTGGTCTCTGACCTTATTTGACCTTAACGCCCTCTTCTATCGTTGAGATAATTCTGTGCTACCAATCTGGCCGCATCGTCTTTATTAGCTGCTGCAATGAGCATTTCCCCTACCCATTCATTTTTTGTTGATGCAAGGTCGTCTGTAGCCGCTCTCACCTGATTTTTCGTTGTTTCTATGACTGTTTGAGGACGTTTTCTGATTGCTTCAGCCATATTCGTTGTTTGGCGTTCAAGGTCCGCATCTTTCACTACTCGATTAATGA
>PAWI01000018.1 GCA_002713485.1 Acidimicrobiaceae bacterium | reverse complement strand
ATCTATCTCGTTGATGACTGTGGGACTGTCATTAGCCCGTTGTTAGCTGAAGGACAAGTTCATGGTGGAGTGGCCCAAGGGATTGCACAAGCGTTATATGAGGAATTTAGTTACGACGAAAATGGCCAACCAACAACTGCAACCTTTATTGACTATCTCATGCCAGGAGCACCTGACCTACCCTCATACACCGCAGGTCGGATCAATACACCTAATCCTAATAATTCACTTGGTGCAAAAGGGATAGGAGAATCAGGTTCGGTTGGTACGCCACCTGCGGTAATGAACGCTGTTGTTGATGCGGTCAGGCACCTTGGCGTCACCCACATCGACATGCCAGCTACACCACAAAAGATCTGGGAAATACTTCATGGAGGTTCCAAATGAGTTATCCAATATCAGTCAGCATAAATGGGACGGAATATGCGAAATCTGTAGATCCCAGAACATTGCTCGTACATTTCATTCGTGAAAATTGCGGTTTGACAGGAACCCATGTCGGGTGCGACACATCAAACTGTGGAGCGTGCACTGTGCTTCTCAATGGAGATGCGGTCAAATCATGCACTGTTCTCGCTGTTCAAGCTAACAATCACGAAGTAACAACAGTAGAGGGACTAGCCAACGATGACGGGTCGTTCTCTCCAGTGCAAGAAGGATTCAGGCAGGAACATGGCCTCCAATGCGGTTACTGCACACCGGGAATGCTGATGGCGTCAACAGCTCTACTTAACGAAATACCTAATCCAACNGAACAGGAAATCAGAGAAAACCTTGAAGGTAATCTTTGCCGTTGCACAGGATACGAAATGATCGTTCGCTCAGTTCAATGGGCTGCAGATCATCCCGACGGAATGCCCGTACATATAGGAGAAAGCTCATGATTCCAGCAAAATTTGATTACAAACCTGCGCAATCAAAAGATGAAGCAATANCACTTTTAGGAGAATACGGAGATGAAGCTAAATTATTAGCCGGGGGACACTCACTTTTACCACTGATGAAACTCCGACTAGCGACTCCGGAGGTGCTCATCGATATCAGCGGAGTGTCAGACCTCTCATATNTAGAAGACAAAGGTGACCACATTGCGGTCGGTGCTTTAACTAAGCATCGCCAAGTCGAACAATCTGATCTCCTCANAGAACANATTCCCTTGNTCGCTCACACCGCAAGTCATGTAGGGGACCCACAAGTCCGCAATCGTGGCACCATTGGCGGCTCACTATGCCACGGTGACCCTGCATCTGATCTACCAGCTGCAATCCTCGCCACACGAGCAACGCTTGTCATCACAGGTCCCAAAGGCGACCGAACAGTAGAAAGTGACGATTTCTTCACAGACTTTTGGGAAACCGCAGTGGAAGAAGACGAACTATTGACAGAGATACTGATCCCCAAACACACAGGGCAAAGCTGGGGTTATCAAAAATTCAACCGAAGAGCTCAAGACTGGGCAATAGTCGGATGCGCTATTCAACAGGGCGACAATCCAGGGATTGGAATGGTCAATATGGGCTCAACCCCAGTAAGAGCAGCAGAAGCAGAAGCTGCCCTAAAATCTGGGGCGTCCCATGAAGGAGTAGCAGAATTAGCAGACTCTGGACTAACCCCACCCACTGATATCCATGGAAATGAGGCCTACAGGCGGCATTTGTCTCAAATTCTCCTCAAGAGAGCATTAGATAACTAACCCATCACCTCAAGAAAGCGAAATGCTGTCCATGAACGGCTACCATCTATTTATATGGACCTAGGAATAGCAGGAAAAACTGCAGTAGTCTCAGCATCGTCAGCTGGACTAGGTTATGCGACCGCAGCTGCACTCGCAGAAGCAGGATGCAAAACAGTCATATCTGGTAGAACCGAGGAACGGCTAACCAAAGCTGCGAAGACCATTCCCAACTCAATTCCTATTCTTGCAGATGTTTCNACCATAGAAGGATCACAAAACCTTATANGAGATGCAAAGTCACAACTTGGAACCAGCATTGACATCCTCGTTACAAACGCCGGAGGGCCTCCTCCAGGCACATTTGCATCCACTAATATTAACGAGTACATGGAGGCGATCAAACTTAATCTTATGTCCGTAGTAGCTATGTGTAAGGAAGCCGCACCTGACATGCAAAAGCAGAAATGGGGGCGGATACTTGCCATAACATCAATATCTGTTCGNCAACCTATTCCAGATATCATGCTCTCCAATACAGCCCGAGCAGGAGCTACTGGATTCCTCAAAACCATGGCGCTAGAAGTAGCNCCCGATGGNGTAACCGTTAATTCAATCCAACCCGGTNTTCACGCAACTGACAGAGTAAAAGAAATATATGGACAAGAAAACATTGAAAGCCTCGCTAAATCCATCCCAGCACAAAAAATAGGGTCAGCCGACGACTTCGGCAAAGTAGCAGCATTCCTCTGTTCAGAACACGCAAATTTCATNACTGGNACTGCGATACCAGTGGCTGGTGGAACATACGGAGGGCTTCAATAAGGCTCNCGAAGGGTTCGCTCCTGAACCAAAGTCGTTATAGGCTACCTATTGATGGAAACTGCAAAATGGTNGACAATACCTGAACTCATTGACCAATCAGCTCACGAAAACGGAAACCTTGAAGCACTTGTGGATGGAGACNTTCAATGGTCATTCAACGAACTAAAGAACCAAATTTATAAAGCAGCNAAAGCANTCATAGAAACAGGTATCAAAGTAGGGGACCGCATCGGTATTTGGGCTCCAAACTCGTGGGAATGGGTAATNGCAGCTCTTGGAGTGCACGTAGCAGGAGGAGTACTCGTCCCAATTAACACACGTTTCAAAGGAAAAGAAGCATCCTATGTNNTAACAAAAGCGAACGTGAAATTACTCTTCACCGTAACTGACTTTCTAGAAACAAATTACGTGNCTCTTCTCCAGGGNACAGAAGCAGAAANACAATTGAAAGAAANCGTNGTCCTNCGAGGAAATTCAGACGAAAAAACAATCCCATTCAGCGAATTCCTCANACGGGGATCAGGNCGAAAAGACGAAGAAGTCCAAGACCGATCAAAGCAAATAAGTGGTGACGACCTATGCCACATCATGTTTACCAGCGGGACAACAGGCGCACCCAAGGGAGCGATGCTAAAACACTCAGCAGTCGTCAGGGGGTATAACGACTGGGCTGACATCATAGGATTNCAAAAACAAGACCGATACCTAATCGTAAATCCGTTTTTTCATTCCTTCGGTCTAAATGCCGGAATTTTAGCTTGTCTGATGAAGGGGGCATGCATGCTGCCTCACCCTGTCTTTGACGTACAACAAGTCATGGAAAGAGTACCAAAAGATAAAATCACGATGCTTCCAGGACCACCCGCTATCTACCAAACAATCCTTAACCACCCACAACTCGAAACTTTCGATATGTCAACGTTACGACTTGCGGTGACCGGAGCGGCCGCCATCCCCGTAGAAATGATCATTCAGATGAGAGAGCGTCTAGGGTTTGAAAACATAGTCACAGGATACGGATTAACAGAGGGGTCGGGACTCGCAACGATGTGCCGCCACGATGACGACCCTGAAACCATTGCTAAAACATCTGGCAGGGCTATGCCTGGAATGGAAGTAAAAGTAATAGATAATGAAGGCCAAGAGCTTGAACGAGGCAAACCGGGAGAGATAATCGTCAAAGGGTATAACATCATGGTCGGATACCTCAATGACCCTAAACAAACATCAGAAACAGTCAACGCCGATGGCTGGTTACAAACAGGTGACATAGGGATCATGGACGCTGAGGGAAACATAGCTATCACAGACAGAAAAAAAGATATGTACATAAACGGAGGATTTAATGTTTACCCCGCAGAAGTCGAATCAGCCATGTTAGAACACCCGCACATAGGCCAAGTTTCAATAGTGGGAACTCCCGACAAGAGAATGGGTGAAGTCGGATACGCATTCATCGTTCCAGCTGCAGGAGAAACCCCCGACGCAGACCAGATAATGGCATGGTGCAGGCAAGAAATGGCTAACTATAAATGCCCGCGAGAAATAGAATTTGTAGAAAATTTGCCCCTAAATGCTTCAGGTAAAGTCCTCAAATATGAGCTTCGCGAGCGTGCAGCTAATACAAGGAACCAGGCATGAAAGCAGTTGTGTTAGAGAACTATGGCGGCACTGAAGAATTGCAAATCCGAGAGATACCAAACCCGTTACCAGGGAGCGAAGAGCTCCTAGTCAAAGTTCATGCAACCGCACTCAACAGAGCCGACATACTTCAACGTAAAGGGCTATATCCAGGACCACCCAGCGAACATGAGATACCTGGACTTGAATTCTCCGGCATCGTCCAAGCCCTCGGTTCGGACGTAATGAATTACGCTATTGGGGACAGAGTCATGGGAATAGTCGCCTCGGGGGCATATGCCGAACACCTAACAATTCACCATCAGCAAGCTATGCTCATTCCGGAAAACCTATCCTACGAAGACGCAGCGGCAATACCCGAAGCATGGTTAACTGCTTATGATGCCCTCTTAGATAAAGGAAAACTTACAAAAGATCAGACCTGTCTAATCCACGCAGGAGCTTCAGGAGTCGGAACCGCAGCAATACAAATAGCAAAGAGTCTCGGCTCACAAATAGCCATAACAGCATCTGCATCAAAACTCGACACTTGCATCGCTCTTGGCGCTGACCTAGCAATAGATTACAACCAGGAAGACTTCGTAGAAACAACACAAACATGGACAGACGGCAAAGGTATCAACCTAATTATTGATTTAGTCGGGGGGGAATACCTTCAACGTAACGTAAGAGCAATAGCCTCCAAGGGAACTATTGTNCAAGTAGGTTTAATGGGCTCGGGGAAACCCGAACTTGACCTGGGAACTTTCCTGAGAAAACGAGTAACCCTANTAGGTACCGTCCTCAGAACGAGGTCATTAACTGAGAAGGTTGAACTAACACAAGAGTTTTGCCAATCTATTCTTCCAAATTTCCAAACTCAGTTCTCACCCAATATCGATAGCATCTATTCGTTTGATGCAATAGCAGAAGCGCACACACGAATGGAAAACAATCTCAACACCGGAAAAATTATTATTCAGATTCAATGATGACTTCTGAAAAGACTGAACTTTCAAAATATCTTGGCAACAGCCAAACAGTGCAATACGCTAGAGACGGCAATGACTGAAGCAACAGTAAAAATCAACATCCCAGGCAATCACCTTATGCCGGGACTCTTCGGCGAAAGAGACCTACATCTCAAATCNATAGAAGCAGCATTCCCAGACGCAACAATTCACGCACGCGGTAACCAAATTTCTATACAAGGAGCAAGCGCATCCAAAGTCGGAGCCCTATTCGAAGAAATGGTTCTTCTCCTCGAACAAGGCCATGTAATAGATGCAACGAGCCTCGGAAGGTCAATAGACATGGTGCTTGCGGATGAAAAACCCTCAGACATCTTCGGTACCGACATCTTGCGAGTCAGAGGAAGAACAATCCGGCCAAAATCATCAGGCCAAAAGAAATATATTCAGGCCATAGCAGACAACGTAATCACCTTTGGCATCGGACCTGCTGGAACCGGCAAAAGCTGGCTAGCAGTTGCAATGGCAGTTAAAGCTTTACAACAAAAGCAGGTGCGACGAATAATTCTNACAAGACCTGCTGTAGAAGCTGGAGAGCGACTTGGCTTCCTGCCAGGTGACCTAATGGCAAAAGTTGACCCCTACNTNAGACCACTTTACGACGCACTTTATGACATGATGGAGTTAGAAACCGTTGAACGTTTTCTTGAAGAAGCGGTCATAGAAGTTGCACCACTAGCTTTCATGAGGGGGCGAACACTCAACGACGCATTCGTCATCCTAGATGAGGCTCAAAACACCACACCTGAACAAATGAAAATGTTCTTGACCCGAATAGGATTCGGTTCACGCGTTGTGGTCACCGGAGACCTTACCCAAATTGATGTGACCAACAGCAGGGGAGGTCTCGGCGAACTCAAAGAAATTCTCGGCGACATCAAAGACATCGAATTTGTGCATCTCAACAGTAAAGATATCGTCCGGCACCGGATTGTCCAAGATATCGTTAATGCCTACGAACAACGCTCCGAAAGAGGCAGAACGTCTTGAACGTTGTTGTCAACTCAGAAATCCCAATGGGGCACTCAAACGATGCAATTGACATACAAAAATGGAAAGAATTGGCCGTCGAAACCTTACAAGCAGAGGGCATCAATTCCGGTGAACTCAACGTGATCTTCGTTGAAGCAAAACGCATTCAAGAACTCAATAACACATACCTTGGTAAGAACGAACCAACAGATGTCCTAGCATTCCCGATTGACTCCCAGAAATTAACTACAGGGGAGACTCCAACACTTCTAGGAGATGTAGTTATCTGCCCAGCCAAAGCAAAAGAAAATGCTTCAGCTCAAAAAAAGAACCACGATGAAGAGATAGCCCTACTTGTCCTTCACGGAATATTACACATACTCGGATATGACCATGCATACCCAGAAGAAAAAGCAGTTATGAAAAACCGTGAACAAGAACTACTATCGAAACTGTACAGATCATGAGCGAAANTGAAATTATTGGAGTACTAGCGCTAATTATTCTCATAGCGGCAGCAGCACTACTAGCAGCAGCAGAGACAGCCATTACTCGAGTAAGCACAGCAAGAGCCGAAGCACTCGCAGAAGAAGGAAGAAAAGGCGCTCTCGTTCTCAGGGATTTGATTGATAGAAGGAAACATGTCCTTCACCCGATCCTATTNGTNGTACTAGCTTGTCAAATAGGAGCAGCAACCGTAGTAGCAGCACTAGTCCTAGAACATTGGGGAGCTTGGCAGTTAACAATCGTTTTTTTCGNCGAACTGCTAATACTCTATGCACTGTCAGAAGCACTCCCCAAAAGCTGGGCACTAGCCCACCCTGACAGGAGCGCAACAAGAACAGCCCCATTAGTTAAAGTCCTCTCAAAAATAGCCCCACTCAGATGGGTAGCAAATGGTATGGTCCGATTAATTGGTGCCGATCTTCCAAATGGTTTTACGGAGGGAGAAGTATCCGAAGAAGAGTTATTAGCATTCGCAGAAGAAGCCGCAGCAAGCGACGCAATAAATGAAGATGAACGCCAATTAATAGAACAGGTCATTGAATTCGGCGACACCGTTGCACATGAAGTTATGATNCCTAGGCCCGATATCATCGCCGTCAAAAAACAAGCATCAATAAAGGATGCTNTAGACCTCGTCATAAGCAANGGATTCAGCAGACTTCCTGTATACGAAGAAAATATTGACGACATCATAGGCATTGTCTATTCAAAAGAACTCATGCGCTCTCTAAGGGACGGAAATAAAGCACAGCAAGTTAACCAAATTATGNGGNACCCNNTCTTCGTTCCAGAATCAAANAAAATATCCCAACTNCTCCGAGAAATGCAGGCAGANAAATCTCACATTGCTATNGTCATTGATGAATACGGAGGAACAGCNGGATTNGTGACGCTAGAGGACTTAATAGAAGAAGTTGTAGGAGAAATAGTAGANGAATTTGATGTAGAGCCACCCATGATTGAACGGCTAAACAACGGAAGTCTACGAGTCAACGGACGAGCAAATCTTGACGACCTTGACGCAATTCTAGATATCGACCTTCCCGAAGGCGACTGGAGTACAGTCGGAGGGCTAATCTTCAACACACTAGGACACGTCCCGGAAGTCGGCGAAACTATAGAGCTCAACGGACATCGCTTCCTTGTAGAACGCGTCCAAGGCCGACGAATAGCGCGCGTTCTCTTCACCCCTGCCTTGGTCACAAACGAATGAATCTAGATAATAACCACAATTCCATGAACNAAACCTCCTATAAATCTGGATTTGTCACTGTAGTCGGCAGACCCAACGTCGGAAAATCGTCANTAGTTAACAAAATGTGCGGCGAAAAAATAGCAATCACCTCAAATAAGCCGCAAACAACCAGACACAAAATACGAGGCGTCCTTCACCAACCAGATGCGCAACTCATCTTCGTCGATACCCCAGGGATCCATAAACCGCGAACAACTTTAGGAGAACGACTGAACACTAAAGCCGTATCAACACTTTCAGAAATCGATATCGTGTGTTTCGTTGTAGACGCAGCATCTCCTGTAGGGCCCGGTGATAAATTCATAGCAGAGAAACTCGGGCCCGAAACCATTGTCATTGTCAATAAATGCGATAAAGCCAAAAAGGCTCAAATCGCAGAACGGTTAATAGAAGTATCAAAATTCGACTTTGCTGAGTACTTCCCAGTATCAGCGAAAACAGGAGAAGGTCTACCCGTACTTATTAACCACCTCTTCAATTCAATAGACGAGGGCCCCATGTTCTACCCAGCTGAGCAAAAGACAGACATGTCTGATCGGGACTATGTCGCAGAACTAGTTAGAGAACAACTTCTCAGAATAATGGAGAAGGAAATCCCACACTCCATAGCAACAAGAGTCACAGAATGGGAATGGCCACGAATACGAATAGAAATATTAGTTGAACGCGAAAGCCAAAAGGGCATCGTGATCGGGCATAAAGGCGAAAACCTCAAAAGAGTAGGAACAGAAGTTAGAAAACAACTTGCTGAAGGGGCATTTATAGAATTACAAGTCAATGTTGACAAAAATTGGCAAAAACGGCCTGAAGAAATTGAGCGATTAGGGTATTGATCTAATTCCGACTANAGAAACTCAAGAACCAAAACAGTTACGGTCAGCGCAAACAGAGACAAAATGCACAATCCAAAGAAAGGGAACTGAACAACACGGCGCGGAGCAGTACCTTTACCATGGTAATATCTCACATCGTTCGCCCAATCACGCTGACTTGTAGCCATGGTCACAACATATAACTACTGTGTTATTAAAAGGTGGATACAAACAACTATGCAACTAACAGGTCATACACCAAAAATGTCTTCCGGAGAGATAGCGTTTCATTGTGGTCACGAAGAAACTACCTACTAAAAAAATCCAAGAATTGAATATTGACCCCACAAAGCTACCAAGCCACGTTGCTGTGATAATGGACGGTAACGGAAGATGGGCACAAGAACGCAAACTTCCAAGAACAGAAGGTCACCTCAGAGGCGAACAATCATTATTTGAATGCGTTGAGGCCGCAATTGAGTTAGGAATCCCATGGCTGACCGCATACGGGTTTTCCACCGAAAATTGGAAACGCCCCAAGGAAGAAGTCCATTTCCTCATTAACTTCAATCGAGAAACCATCCGAAAACGAAGAGATGAACTCCATGAACGCAACGTTCGAATCCAATTCATCGGTCGAGAAAACTGGAGAGTCCCAAAGGGCCTTCTGAACGACATGGAAGAAGCCAAAGAACTGACAAAGAAAAATACTGGGCTTAAATTCACTGTGGCGTTCAACTATGGAGGAAGAGCAGAGATCGTAGATGCCGTAAAACAAATGCTCACACACGACCCGGATTATTCAAAAATAACTGAGAAACGAATATCTAAATTCCTATACAACGACGAAATGCCCGACCCTGACCTAATCATCAGAACATCTGGTGAACAACGGATCTCGAATTTCTTACTGTGGCAATCCGCATACAGTGAATTCCTNTTTCTTGAAGAACTATGGCCAGATTTCAGCAGACAAAGTCTCCATAAAGCTATTCGGGAGTACCAAAACCGGACAAGAAGATTCGGGGACCTATGACCCGGTACCATCGAACAGAGGGCATAGTACTTCGCACATACAAATTAGGTGAAGCNGANCGAATNGTCGTGTTNCTGACACCAGATAAAGGAATGGTCAGAGCAGTCGCAAAAGGGGTCAGGAAAACAAAAAGCAAATTCGGGTCCAGGCTAGAACAGACAACCCACATAGCTATGCAAATCCATATAGGTAAATCAGACCTAGCACTCATCACACAAGTCGAAACCTTAACCTACTTCCCAAACATTCGAGATGATTTCGAGCGCCTTACAAAAGCAAATGCACTCCTAGAAGTCGTAGACCAAGTAGCCCTGCCCGACGAGCCCGCACCTGAAATGCATACGATGCTCCTCAGGGCGCTTCAATCACTAGAAAAGTCAAACTCTCCGCTGCTTGTCTCTGGATTCTTCTTGAAATTAATGGCCCTAGAAGGAACAGAACCACAAGTAACCCAATGTGTNCTATGTTCCGAAACGGAACTCGTAAGCTTCTCCCCAGCTGANGGAGGCTTATTGTGTCAATATCACAAACGAGGAATATCAATCTCCCCAGAAGCAGTAGAACTTATGAGAAATATTTTGTGTGGCGAACTAGGGAAAGCACTCAACACCCAACATTCAGACGCAACGAAAGAAGTAGAGTCTATCGCCACACAAGCAATTGAATATTTCCTCGAACGGAAAATCAAATCCACCAAATTGCTCAAAAGCTGAAATAAGAAACGCCATTCGATCATAGAAACTCAGAAAGTTCGCTAAAGATTCCTCCAATAGCACTGCACAAGCCCAAAGCTCCGTTACTATTTTCAAATGGAAAAAGAAAACCCTTCAGACTCCTTAATGGAAAAAATCGTAAATCTTTCTAAAAGAAGAGGACTCATTTTTCAATCAGCAGATATCTATGGGGGATTCCGGTCCACATATGATTATGGGCCAGTCGGATCCTTACTCCTACGAAATGTTAAAGACGCATGGTGGAAATCAATGGTACAACTACGCCATGACGTCGTAGGGATAGACGCATCCATACTTTCGCCACCAGCAGTCTGGAAGGCATCTGGCCATCTCGAGAACTTCTCCGATCCCCTCGTCGATTGCAAAGAGTGCAATGAACGGTTCCGCGAGGATCAATTAGAAGACTTGAATACGTGCCCTGCTTGCGGAGCCACCGGAAGTTTTACAGAAGCCAGAGCATTCAACTTAATGTTCAAAACTCACGCAGGACCAGTTGAGGGAGAAGGGCACGACGTCTACCTAAGGCCAGAAACAGCACAAGGCATGTTTACCAACTTCAAACTTGTTCAAGAGACCGCACGAAAGAAACCCCCCTTCGGAATAGCGCAAATAGGGAAAAGCTTCAGAAACGAAATCACACCAGGAAACTTTGTTTTCCGTACTCGNGAGTTTGAGCAAATGGAAATGGAATATTTCGTTCCCCCACANGAAGCAAATAAATGGTTTGAGTACTGGTGCGCCGAACGGATGAACTGGTACCTAGACTTAGGCATCCCGCAAGAAAAAATTCGCCTCCGCCCACATGAAGCAGACGAGTTAAGTCACTACAGTTCTGGAACCAGCGATATCGAATTTTTATTCCCTTGGGGATGGGGTGAACTAGAAGGAGTCGCAAATCGAGGAGACTACGACCTAAAACAGCATGCGGAACACTCCGGCGAGAAACTAACGTATTTCGACCCAAATCTAGAAAAGCATTACGTCCCACATGTAATAGAACCTGCNGCAGGCGCAACTCGATCAATGATGGCATTTCTTCTCGCAGCATATGATGAAGAAACCGTCAATGATGACCTTCGAACAGTCNTAAGATTTGACGAGCGGATCGCCCCNTACAAGGTNGCGATCTTACCCCTCTCCAGAAAAGAAACGCTCACCCCAATCGCACAAGAAGTCTTTGACCTAGTCAAGAAAAGATGGATGTCTGACTACGACGAAACACAAAATATCGGNAAACGCTACAGGCGCCAAGATGAGCTTGGGACCCCATATTGTGTGACAATAGATTTNGACACAATTGAAGACAAAGCAGTAACAATAAGGGACCGAGACACAATGAAACAAGACAGAGTAAATATTGANCAATTACTCAANTACCTGAGCGAACGCCTTACCTAATTCAAGGAAACATCTTGACTGCATATAACAAAATCGTCTCATTAGTAAACAAAGCTGAGAGTAACGAAATAGAACATATCGAAGCCATAAATGGTCTTAACGCCCAAGATCTAATCGACGTACTCTTCAGTTCGGCAAGTGCAGAAGGGAAAGGCCCTCTTGCCACAGGTATCGCTGCCTCTCCAGGGGCAGCTTCAGGAAAACTTTGCCTCAGCGTAGACACAGTTCTCGAAACAGTTGACGCCGGAGAAGAAGCAATAATGGTAGCGATGGAAACAGGTCCCGAAGACGAACCAGGCATGCGCTGGTCCTCTGGCATAGCAACCGCTCATGGAGGACTAGCAAGTCATGCTGCAATCTACTCCAGAGGCCTCGGACTACCCGCAGTATGCGGCATCACTGAGCTATCAGTGAACGATTCCTCAATTGACGTAGGCGGCGTAACAATACGCGAAGGCGAAATTATTTCAATCAACGGCACAACAGGAGAAATTCACCAAGGAAAATTAAATATCTCTGAAGCTGAATGCCCTCCTGAGCTCGACACACTGTTATCGTGGTGCGATCAAGCACGAACCAACGCTCTAGGAGTCCGCGCAAACGCAGACACAGCTGAAGAAGCAACTGAAGCAGTCAAATCCGGAGCTGATGGTATAGGACTATGCAGGACAGAACACATGTTCTTAGGGGATCGGCTCCCAGTAATTAGGAAAGTTCTTAAAGCTCAAAATCCAGAAGAACAAGAATCGGCGCTTAATGAACTTATCGAAATACAAACTCAAGATTTCATCAAAGTCCTTGAGCCTATGGATGCAAAGCCCGTAACGATCAGGCTACTAGATGCTCCGCTACACGAGTTCTTAGAAGACAGCTATGAGCAGAATCCCATGCTTGGGTTGAGAGGAGTGCGACTTGCGCTCACCACTGAAAAATTATACCGAGCCCAAACCAAAGCTTTGCTAGCCGCAATCACAAAAAGACTAGAAGCTTCCGGAAACCCAATGGTAGAAATCATGATCCCCTTAGTTTCAATTGAAGCAGAACTAGAAAAAATCCTTACCTGGATCCAAGAAGAAACCCAGAAGTCACCAACTCACATACCACTGGGAACAATGATTGAGACTCCACGTGCAGCTCTCATTGTTGAGAAACTCGCACCACTTGTGGAATTTCTAAGTTTTGGAACAAATGATCTGACACAGATGACCTACGGATTCAGTAGAGATGACGTAGAAGCGACAGTAATCCAAAAGTACATTGACATGGGTATTTTGGAAGAAAGCCCATTTGCATCCCTTGACGAGTTAGGTGTGGGAAAATTAGTACAACATGCGATTTCCACAAGTAGGACTGCAAACCCGACCATCAAAGTAGGGATCTGTGGAGAACATGGCGGAGACCCAAAATCGATACGATTCTTGGCTAATGCCGGCGTTGATTATGTAAGNTGCTCNCCACCTCGTATCCCTATTGCCCGCCTAGTGGGNGNACAGCAAGCAACAAAATAATCAACGGCTATCAATGAGATACCGTCCTACNTCTCGTGTANGTTCTACACATGGGATGGAGTAGGCAATTNATAGAAAANGTCAGAGATGCNACAGACCTTACCGTTGTCGCTAGCGACTTCGGTGACACTAAAAATGCTGGACCAGGNAAGGTCAAATTAAACTGTCCACTTCCAAATCACAACGAAAAAACCCCATCCTGCTACGTACAAAAGGAATTTTTCAAATGCTTTGGTTGCGGGGAAGGAGGTGACAGTTTCAAATTTATTGAAGTCATTGAAAACTGTGACTTCAATGAAGCCGTGAAAAAATTAGCTGACAGAGCCGGCATAATTCCCAGTAACGATGACTGGATTGGTGGAGGCGCCGGAGAAGATAAACGAAAGGACCTTTTCGAAACAGCAGCTTTAGCCTCCGATATATACCTCAATCGGTTATTGGATATGGACAATAAAGACGCACAAAAAGCCCGGAACTTCTTAAGAGACCGAGGAGTCACAGGAGAAATGTGTCGAAAATACGGAATAGGATATTCATTCCCCAAACAAAACGGGTTATCGGATAATCTCATCAAATTACTAACCCCGAAATTGCAAACAAACTTTAAAAAAGCAAATGTCAAAANTGAAGAGATACAGAAGAAAATAGAGAATNCCCTAAGAGGGNCNGGCCTATCCTCCGAATACCAGAATCAANCAACTGATTTCTTCTTCAGCGAACGGATCATGTTCACCATTTATGACGCAAGTGAGAGAACCATAGCGTTCAGCGGTAGGCAATTACCAGGTGGCCCNGAGCCTAAATACAGAAATTCTCCCGCCACCGAAATATANAAAAAAGATCAAGTCCTATACGGATTAAACTGGGCAAAGAAAAATTTCGCCAAAGAAGACCGCATCATCATCTGCGAAGGGCAACTGGACGTGATTGCATTCCACGAAAGCGAACTAGGCATTGCAGTCGCTCCATGTGGAACAGCAATAACAGAAAACCATATTAAAAAACTTGCGAATTACTCAAAGAATATGACCATTTGTTTTGATTCAGACCCTGCAGGTCAAAACGCTACAAAAAAATTCGCTCAATGGGAAGAAAAGCATGACCTCCAGATCAAAGTTGCGACGTTACCAGAAGGAAAGGACCCAGGCGATTACCTCACAGAGAAAAACCTAACAGCTCTAGAAAATATCGTACGTGAATCGACCCCTTTCCTGCGATGGCGAATAAACAACGTCATATCAAATGAGAACCCCCAAACGATAGAGGAGCGTGTTCAAACGGCCAGCGCATGTTTGCAATTGGTGAAAGACCACCACGAAGAAATGTTCCACGATGACTACATCAACTACATTGCAAGCGAATTTGATTTGCCATATTCAGGGCTCAGAGAAAAATATGAAATTCTAAACAAGTCTCAAAAACCAAAAGTATCCCAATGGCAGCGAACACCCCAACAGGCAAAGGAAGAATCCCAGAGTAAGAACACAGAAAAATCACAGCCAAATACTGGAGTCAGAGATACCCCATCTGTGCTTGAACTCAATATCCTCTCCTTACTTCTCCACAATCGACAAACTCTTGAAGCCGCAAAAATACTTCCAAACCATCTAGAGCCATGGCTATTTCCNGAAGGGGCAATAAGAAACGTCTATAACGCCCTAGTAAACAGCAAAAGTCTTAATCAAGCAATCGATCAACTCAAAGGAACCGAAAGCGAACTATCAATAGTTTCCAAACTCCGAACTTCCAAACCAACAGAATCACCTACAGCCGAAAATGCCATAAAAATAGCGGGTGAACTCCTTATAAGGAATGTCGAAAATACCTATGAAATCCTGCACGAAAGAGCAGTAGAAAACAATGACCTCAAAATCATCAGCGATCTGGGCCAAGTGCACACAAACAAAAGCATTATGCAAAACGAAGGCTACGATCTATTTTCTTCCGAAGCGGACTTTCTTATTGGTTGGCTTCGTGAAAGGCTATTTACTATGGACTCCCATAGTGAGAAGCCAAGCCATGATCACTGATAAAAGATTACTCTCTCAAGATGAAGAGAAAACCTACGCGACGCAAATACAAAATGCTGCCCAAGCCAGTTGCCAAATATTACGCGTAGCCGAATCTTTCATCACGCTCAATCCCAATTCTGAGCCTGCGAGTTTAATAAAGCCAATAATCGAGACAAGCAAAAACTTAGAATACAATTTCGTCAAAATTCAAGATATAAGCGAAGTGCTACTATCAGAACTTCCACCGGGTGAAGAAAGCGGAAGGGATTTAGTGCAGGCTAACCTAGAACAAATCGAGTCCGGAAAAGAATCAAAAGACCAAATGATTATTCGAAACCAAGGGCTAGTCCGAAAATTAGCATCAACGCATTTAAGTCAAAAAGTCCCAATAGATGACCTCATACAGGCTGGGAACATAGGCCTTGTCCGCGCTGTTGAAAAATTTGATCCAGATAGAGGGAATAAGTTTTCAACTTACGCCCGTGACTGGATCAAACAAACTATCAACAGGTATGTAGATGAACAACACACGATCAAGATTCCCGAATACCAACGAAATAAAATATCTCGCATTCGCAAAGTACAAAACGAACTTCTTCAGGCAACTGGCAAAGAAGCCCCGTTATCCATAGTCGCAACTGAATGTGAAATGACTGAGAACCAAGTTGAGACACTCCTAGCAATAAAGCAGGACGCCATATCACTCAATAAATCAATAGGAGAAGGCGAATCTGATCTTGAAGACATGATAGAAGATGAAGAATCTCCTTCCCCCGAAGCTGCAGCAGAAGAAACAATGGTCAAAGAAGAACTAATAAAGGTGCTTAAAGAACTACCTGACAAAGAAAGAGAAGTAATCGTTAGGAGATTCGCTCTTGACGGAGAAAAAGAAGCAACACTCGAAGAAATAGGAGACTCTCTGGGGCTCTCAAAAGAAGCAGTGCGATTAAAAATCCAAAGGTTACTGAGGAAACTAGCCGCTTCACCAGCTTTGCAAGATTTAAGCAAGATGGAATAAAAGAAAGTATGTAAAGGAAACCGTTCACTAATTACACAGTTATACTTATGACCTGTTATTCTCACAGAACCTTCCGGGGTAGCTCAGTTGGCAGAGCGTCGGACTGTTAATCCGCA
Source organism: Acidimicrobiaceae bacterium (assembly GCA_002713485.1). Taxonomy (GTDB): domain Bacteria; phylum Actinomycetota; class Acidimicrobiia; order Acidimicrobiales; family UBA8592; genus UBA8592. The sequence goes on along the minus strand of PAWI01000018.1, from coordinate 5,640 downwards.
GGTCGTGGGTTCGAGCCCCACCCCCGGAGCAGAAAGCCTCCTCAAAAAAAGAGGAGGCTTATCTCTGTTCGCATTACCTTAATCGTTGATTTGCAGGGTAGGATCCATTCGGGCCTGTAGCTCAGTGGTTAGAGCAGGGGACTCATAATCCCTTGGTCGTGGGTTCGATCCCCACCAGGCCCACTNGAGANTACTTCTGCAAGTCCTTACCAGCTTCTTTCCGATGNTCAATCCCAGTAAGAAGAAGCTCATATAGNCGACTAGNTAANCCATTTAACACTGCATTTAAAGCCATGCGCCTCGGTAGTCTTACTTCCCTTCGCTCTTTCTGAACGGCTTTAACCGTAGATTTAGCAACTTTTATAGGGTCAGCAACAGACATGATGCCTAATCTGTTAAAACGCTTCACACTTCGACTCAATATAGAAGAGGCATCAATCGCATGCCACATCCCGGTGTCCACAGGCCCCAGATGCAGAATAGTTACGTTAACGTGGGAATAGCGCAACTCAATTCTTAGAGACTCAGCGAACCTAGTCAAACCAGCCTTAGTCGAGGAATACACAGACATTCCAGGATTGCCTGTTGTAGCAGCAATTGAAGAAGTGAAAACTATGTGCCCGTAACCTCGTTCGAGCATTTTCGGAAGCAAACGAGAAGCCAGGATTTGAGGCGTAATTAAATTAACATTTATGGTCTCCAGTATTTCTTCCTCAGATAAATCTTCAACCAAATTACTTTCTTCTATTCCGGCATTGTTTATGAATACGTCAATACTTCCGACTTTTGATTCAACTTCGTCAATGAAATTTGAGACGTCATCGGCTTTATTTGCATCGAATGGTATCGCTACCCCGTTAATCTCCAAGGCTAGTCTCTCTAGACTTTCCAAGGATCTTGCAGAAACAACAACCTTTGCTCCCTCTTGAGCAAACGCTCTGGCAGTCTCAGCACCTATTCCTCGCGAAGCGCCGGTGATGACAACAACTCTTCCATTCAAGTCCATAAATCTTCTCTTCCAAAGGAGTTCANTTCTGGGTCCTCATGTAACGTAATTAAAGGAATAATCCGATCAGTCTTTAATTGGTATTCAGCATAATTAGGAAAGTTTTTGATGATGTTTTCCCAAAGCTCATCTCTTTGGGATCTATCTACAATCGTAGCCCGCATAAATTTTGAGGTTTGGCCTGTATCGACTTTAACAATCGGGTTCTTGACCAAATTCAAAAACCAATCAGGATGTTTCTGTGCTCCGCCTTTTGAAGCTACCAATATGGGGCAGTTTTTGAATAACATAGGCGATGTCAGCATGACAGAGCGCTTTCTTTTCGAAACCCTGCCAATCGTTGTCAATTTCAAAACTGGCATCCCAAAAGCATCCCAGCCCCTTTTGCCTGAAGTCACTTTGATGAGAGAGCGATGTAAAATATTAGCTAATTTCATTACAGAATCGTTAGGCATTCACAAACAATACCACCATGACTCCACAATCAAGAATCTTATTATCGCTAACGTCTACTGCTGCTTTTCTACTTGTAAATCTATTTCTTTTTGGGTGCTCTCAAAATAATTCAGAAAAGGCTTTTTTGATACCTGTCGANGATTCAAACACGATGGCTGAAACTGTTGTAAATCCCAGTCCTCAAGAAGAGTCAGTCATCGTTACTGCCCCTACTCCGCAGCTAACGCCTACAACTGTTCCTATACCTACAGAAACGCCTACACCAACTTTAAATATCGGTTACGAGGGGTATACAGGAGAGCGCCCAACTGGGCTAGTCAAATCAAAATGTACTCCGCTTACNATCTACAATAAGGACGTCGAAGGTGTCCGAGAGCATATTGATAGATACGATGCCATGTGCCGTTCAGCAGAAGAGGATGGGATAATTTTTGAGGTCAGGAGCGCGTTTCGTAATTACTATGACCAACTAGATTACTATACGTCAGAAAGGTTCGGCCCCTCAGTTGCATTACACCCTGACGAGTCAATGCATGTAGCTGGTATGGCGATAGATCTAACAGCGAACTCAAAAAATTGGACCCATGAAATCGTAGGGTGCTACGACGAGGTCACAAATAATTTCAGTTATTTAGNCGAACCCNTACCGCACCTTACCTATGCTACCAAAGTTAGAAATGGAGAAANAAGTACACTNTGTCAACANTCACCAAGCNTTATTCCCATTAAACGATCAATGCTTTTTGGTTTGACACCGGGATGTACTGTTCTGACAGAACCTGAATGGTGGGGAGACCCTGAGGTAATTGAATGTAGCTCAGCAACGNTAAAANCGAATGGCATGATCCGCGAAGATTGGCANTTTGAGAACGCCGACCTTATCTCGGCATTTTTAGATGAATAAATATTGAAGGAAAATACTTGATTCGAATTACTGGATATCGTGCCGATAGNTTGATATTTCTTTTCGTAGTTATNGTTTTTTTTATAACAAGTTGTAGCTATGCGGAAAGTGAAGTCATTGCATCAGGCCACTTGGCAGAAGAACGGCCTACTCCGGAGCCTAGGCCTACTCCCATGCCTACCTCAAAGGAAACCCCTACTCCATTTCCAACTTTGACGCCCACGCCTGAACCTACCCCGACCATGATACGAGTTGACTCACCGTACGGCGAAAATGTTGAAAGATGGCGTGCTACAGTGCGAGGAGCTTTGGCCGAATATGGACTGAGCGATGAAGAAGACCGATTCATGAGAGTCATGTGGTGCGAAAGTAGGGGAGACCCAGATGCTATTAACGAAGAAAGTGGCGCGTCAGGTCTCATGCAACATATCCCAAGGTATTGGGACGATAGAGCNCGGTCCGCTGGATTTCAGGGAGNCTCACCATTTAATCCAATAGCTAACATCTACGCTTCTGTATGGCTGCTCGATGTCGGAGGCTGGAGCCACTGGGAGTGTAAGTAGATTTCACAGACTAATTGAAAGCATCCGGTTAGACTGCGACCATGGTAAGAGACCAGTTAAATGAACTGTCAACGGCTGTCACGAAAGAGAAGGTAGAGGCATACCGTAAAGATGGACATGTCTGTATTCGAGGGTTGATTGATGCAGAAACAGTATCAAGCTACCGGCCCATAATTGAAGAAATTTCAACCTCTTGGAAATATGAAACTAGACCAATAGAAGAACGTGAAACATACGGAAAAGCCTTTCTTCAAGTCCATAATATTTGGCAGAAAAACAAACTTTGTAAAGAAATAGTTTTTGCCAAACGGTTTGCACATGCGGCATGTCAGTTGCTCGGGGTGGAAAGTGTGAGAATCTATCACGACCAAACTCTGTTTAAAGAACCAGGAGGTGGTCATACTCCTTGGCACCAGGACCAAACTTATTGGCCTTTAGAGTCTGATAGGACTATTACNATGTGGCTTCNNCTCGCAGAAATAACAGAAGAAGTTGGATCAATGTACTTTGTCTCAGGGTCACACGCNAGAGGTGAATTTGGTGCTGGTCCAATATCTGATTCGAGCCATCATAAGATTCAGGAATGGATCGAAGAAAACGACTCTCCTGTAAAAACTCATGGAGAAATGGCTGTTGGTGATGTAACTTTTCACTCTGGTTTCACCCTTCATAGTGCTAAAGCAAATCCAACTATGAAAACACGACCAATTCTCACAGTCATCTATGTCGCAGACCAAACAAGAATCTTGGACCCCACCCCGATGCAAGAATTCGATTTGAAACTTTGGCTAGGAGGCCGACAACCAGGGGATGTCGTCGACAGTGAAATCAACCCTCAGCTCTACCCTTAATAGTTAAAATGGGCGTAGTTTGAATAAGCCAGTCGGAGCAGGATTTTCTGGCGAGGAAAATTGATTCTCAAACATAATATCATCACCTACTAATGGAGTAATCGCAGCAATAATTTCAGCTACAGCATATGTATCATCTAAAGCTTGGTGTGCATTAGCGATATCAATACCAAAAGCATCAGCAACATCGCCTAACTTCCGAGTCGGGGGAGTAGTCGGAGCATAAACCGACGCTTTTCGACTATCCCAATTCGGAAACAATAACCCTCGGGGAAGGCATCCACATCTGTCCATTTCAGCATAAAGAAAACCAAGATCAAAGCTAACGTTATGGGCGACAATGACGCTCCCGTGCAACTTAGAATAGATATCGCCGGCGACATCCATGAAAGTTGGTGCATCAACGACCCAGTCGCTATTAATTCCATGAATATGTTCTGCACCCATATCGCATTCAGGCCCTGGATTCAGCAATGAAGTCCAACTATCTCCGATCTCGCCATGCTGGACCTGAATAATAGCTAGCTCGATTGCCCTACTTGATTTAGGCGAAAAGCCAGTAGTTTCAAAATCAATGCAAGCAAATTTAGTATCTTCGAACCGCATGGGAAACTAGTTTTCTTTCGTTATCTCAAGAGAGGATCTGATGTCACCCTCATTTTTGAACCACTTCTCACCCGAGGTAACTCTCTCCACTTGCTCATTGGCGTCAACCCATCCTGTAAACCCATGTTCGAGATGCGCAACGTTAGAGAAACCTAAGTCTTTCAGTGCGGATGTCGCTAATGCTGAACGCCAACCTAGCGAACAAAAAACAATGTAACGTTTTCCAAAGGTGAATTCCGCTTTGTGGTAGGGACTATCGGGGTCAAACCACCATTCAATCATTCCCCTAGGGGCAGAAATGGCACCTGGTATAGTTCCCTCCAGCAAACGCTCCCGAAAGTCCCTGATATCAACTAGAACAGGCCCTTTCTCAGATATCTCATCTTTGAGTTCCTCCACAGATAGTTCTTCTATTTCTGATTTAGCTTTTTTGACTAGATCATTAATTGAGGTGCGTTGCATTGTAATAATGTAGCCGCAAGTTGAGGAAAGTCAGAATCAATGATGCTTGCCTGATTTGATTCCTTCCGGCGAACTAATAACCTCAGAATAGGAGGGGAATATGGCAACGTATGGACCAGATACAACTACAGAGGAAGTATTACGGGGGCATGATTTAAGCGGCAGGCATTTTATGGTGACAGGAGCTTCCAGTGGGCTTGGAGAGGAAAGCTCCAGAGCGCTCGCACAGGCAGGAGCTACAGTTACGATGCTGGCTCGTGACCCTAAGAAACTTGAAAATGCGATTGACCGAATTAAGTCCTCTAACCCGTCAGCTAATTTAAATACTGGAATAGCTGATCTTTCAGATCAGAGATCTATTCGAAACTATGCCGAAGAGTTTCTTGCAACAGGCGCATCAATTGATGTACTTATCAACAATGCAGGAGTTATGGTTTGCCCATTCAGCAAGACTGCCGATGGGATTGAAATGCAGTTCGGAACGAACCATATAGGTCACTTTCTATTAACTAACCTATTGCTGCCAGTAATTCTCATTGGTGATCATCCTAGAATCGTTAATTTATCTTCAGCGGGTCACACGCATTCAGACGTCAACCTAGACGACCCCAATTTCGAAGAAAGCGAATATAACGCCTGGGAATCTTATGGGCGGAGCAAAAGTGCAAATATCCACTTCACGCAGGAGATCGTTCGTCGCTATGGAGACCGTATTCAAAGCTTTGCAGTTCATCCAGGAGTAATCCTCACCGAACTTGGAAGGCACCTTACACCTGACCTAATGAACGAAAT
>PAWI01000017.1 GCA_002713485.1 Acidimicrobiaceae bacterium | reverse complement strand
GAAGTTGGAAAGAGTCCATGGGATACTCTTGTTGATATAGCTATTGCTGACGAGTTAGAAACCTCTTTCGGTAATCCTGTAGATGATGAACCAGACGCTGATTGGGAAGCAAGAGTAGAGGTTTGGCGGGACTCTAGAGCAATTATCGGCGCGTCGGACGCTGGAGCCCATTTAGATTTATTCCTGTCTTCAAATTACACAACGTACATGCTTGGCGAGGCAGTCAGGAAAAGGGCTTTACTGGAGATGGAAGAAGCAGTCCATATGCTCACTGAGGTTCCTGCTGACCTTTATGGACTTGTAGATAGAGGCGCAATAAAGGAAGGGCATTATGCTGACGTAATTGTCATTGATGAGGACACCATAGGGTCACAACCTACCTCTATCGTTAATGACCTACCTTTAGAAGCTCCTAGGCTATTTGCCGGAGCAGATGGAGTTGAGCATGTCTTCTGCAATGGTATTGAGATAGTCAGTGGCGGTGAATTTACAAGTAGTCGCCCGGGTTCTGTTCTTAGGTCAGGTACGCATACATCAAACCCTTCAATGGTTTGATTTCTTGATTTCCACTTTCACATTACCCCTTAACTCCGAGTAGCCTCTGACTAATACATATGAGGAGTTAACATGGCAGAACCAGTTATTGTAGCAACATCACGAACACCCATAGGCCGAGCTTCTAAAGGAAGCCTCGTTGAAGCAAGACCAGACGATATGTCAGCATTTATCGTCAAAGATGTTCTCAGTAAAGTAGACGGACTTGACCCAGCTGAAGTTGAAGACATCATCTGGGGCATTGGACAGCCTGGTGGCGAAGGAGGCTTTAATATCGGCCGAATTATCGCTGTCATGAATGAAATGGAAGTCCCTGGAGTCACAGTGAACCGATACTGTTCATCATCATTGCAGACAATACGGATGGCCGCCCACGCCATAAAAGCAGGCGAAGGAGACTGTTTCGTTGCTGGAGGTGTTGAAACTGTTAGCCGATATATGAATGGCGCCGCAGACACCGGGCCACACAACGAATTATTTGCTGATGCCGAACAAAGAAGCGCGGAAAGAACATCAGGTGAAAGCGGCAACTGGGAAGCNCCTAANGGATTGCCNGATGTNTATATAGCTATGGGCCANACAGCTGAAAATGTCGCAGAGCATTTAGGTATATCAAGAGAAAGGCAAGATGAGTTTGGTGTACGCTCGCAGAATCTAGCTGAGGCAGCTATGAAACGTGGNTTTTTTGAACAAGAAATCACTCCATACACCTTGCCTGATGGCAGNGTTGTATCACAGGATGATGGTATCAGGGAAGGAACAACTCTTGAAGGTGTTTCACAGCTGAACCCTGTTTTCCGACCGGGTGGAACAATAACTGCTGGCAATGCTTGTCCCCTTAACGACGGCGCTGCAGCAGTTGTAGTGATGAGCGACACTCGAGCCAAGGAACTTGGNCTACAACCTTTAGCGCGGATAGTTGCAAGTGGAGTTTCGGCTTTAAATCCCGAAATAATGGGCCTTGGGCCAATTGATGCGTGTCGACAAGTATTAGATAGAGCTGGGATGCAAATGAGCGACATTGATCTAGTTGAGATTAATGAAGCATTTGCAGTGCAAGTACTGGGATCTGCGGATGCCTTGGGCATAGATATTGATGAACAGTTGAATATAAATGGTGGAGCGATTGCTTTAGGGCACCCTTTCGGCATGACCGGATCTAGAATCATGACCACATTGATTAATAGTTTGCACGATACTGACAAGCAATTCGGTCTAGAAACGATGTGTGTTGGCGGTGGGCAAGGCATGGCAATGCTCATCGAAAGACTCTAAAAACATCATTGAGATAATTGGAGTAAACACATGAGCCGACTTGAACAAAAAGTAGCTATTGTAACCGGAGCCGGTAGTGGAGTAGGTAAAGAGCATGCCTTACTTCTTGCGTCCGAAGGAGCTCAAGTCGTCGTCAACGATATTGGCGAGGCCGCTAATGAGACAGTTTCCAACATCAAAGCAAATGGTGGGAAAGCTGTTTCACATATCGGAAGCGTTTCGGACTGGAACACTGGAGAGGACTTAGTCACGACAGCACTTGATAACTTTGGCGATCTTCATATTTTGATTAATAACGCTGGAATTCTGCGAGATGCTATGAGCTTCTCAATGAGCGAACAGGAATTTGATGAAGTGATTGACGTTCATTTAAAAGGGCATTTTGTTTGCGCTCGATCAGCCGCTATTTACTGGAGAAATCAATCTAAAGCAGGAAAGGACTCAGCTCGAAGAATGATCCACACGACAAGTGAATCAGGACTATTTGGTGGGCCAGCTCAATCAAATTACGCATCTGCTAAGGGAGGAATACTTACACTTTCTCTCACGCTTGGAAGAGAGTTATCAAAGTATGGCGTTACGACTAATGTTGTCGCTCCGCGAGCGCGAACAGGACTGACTGACTATATACAGTCAATGGCTGCACCGGAAAGTAAAGAACAATTTGATGTCTATGACCCTGCTAATGTTTCACCGTTTGTGGTTTGGCTATGCACAGAGGAGGCGCAGGACGTAACTGGGCAAGCATTCATCGTGGGCGGTAGTGGCGTTTGGTGGATGAGAAGCTGGTCGCATATAAACCACATCAAGCTGGATTCTCAACGATTTTCTATTGATCAAATCAATTCTATGAAGGATGAATTGTTTCAGGGAGATGATACTGGAATCCCAACCTTTGCCGCACCTAAATTTGGTTAGTATGACCTGCCCTTTTATTCAGGGCTTTCTAGCTGGTCTTCAACTTCTTCAAGATTAGTTGTTGCTTGAAGTTCAGTAAGATTTTCATCCTCACAACTCAATTCTCCAGGCCGGATCGGAAATTCACGTTCCCATAAACCATCATTCAAGGTCATGATTACGAAACATGATGATGGTATACCGTCCGCTGGATTGGAGATCCCATGAAGCCCACGAGCATCCCAAAATGTGATACTTTGCGCTGCGCTAAGAACGCCCTCCTGACTCAAATTTTCTGGCTTGTATGATGCAGAATTCGCCCCAACAGAACGAGATACTGCTTCTTCAAATAACAGCGCAGCGCTCCACGCTGCTATACCAGCGGCTGTAGGTTTTGAGTCGGGTCCATGGGTAAGGTTCATAAAGAATAGGTAACGAAGTAACTCATCGTTTAATTCTGCCTCTTCTATGGGNAGGTGAGGTAACCAAACTGATACGCCTTGCCCANCTGGTCCGGCCAAGGCGACCCAGTCAGGGTTGTAGCACTTTTGCCCGCAGCTAATGAATTCAAATGATTTTTCAGAATCTATCGACTTTAAAGTATTCAAGAACCGCAGTAATTCTTTTCCGCTTGTTCCCCAAACGAGCGAATCACTTTCTGACTGAAGAAGATCTTGAGCTTGGGCTACAAAGTCGCTTTCTATTTCGTAGATAGGACTGTAGTTGAATCTCAATCCTTGAGATGTAGCAGACTCAAGAAGTCTTTCCCCAGCTAAGACTACGGAAGGAAGTTCAGGTAACAGAATTGCTGCGTTCTGACTCGCCGATAAACTGGTCCGAGCATGGTAGGAAGCCCATCCTGAGTTACTGATCACGCCAGCTATTGGATTGGACTGAAATGTTTGACCTGAGTAGAGCCTTCTTAGNGAGAATGTTGCGGCTGGGAAATCAGGTAATGCACATTCGGTTGACTGCAGGAAATCTAGTCCCTCTGAATCGTTGACTGCGAACGAACCAACGAGTGCGAAATAATTTCCTTGGCAAACAGTATCAATGGCTTCAACATGTCTAAAGGTGCCAGCATCTATGCGTTCAACTAATATTTCTCTTCCTGCTAATTTAGTTGATAGGTTTACCGAGTTCGCCCAAGCTTCAACTGCTTGCCAAACGCTCAGGCCTTCCGAATCGTTGAGATATTCATTAGGCCCATCAGCGATGACGGCAATTCGGATAGCTGAGTNGGTAAGGCCTGATTCTGTTTCTTNTTTGGTGATAGNGTCAACATCCTCGTTATTTTCAATAGGTGATTGTTGCGATTGTNTAGGTTCCGGCTCAGGCGGTAGTTCGACAAGAGGTATCACNGGATCTGAGCAAGAACTAAANATAAAAAGTCCAAGGATTAGTGATAGGACAAGAACTGAAGTGGATCGATAATGCACATCTCAAGACTAATACCCCAAGCGACAATACTGATGTCGCTTCAGCATCTTATGAGAGGATTTAACTTTCATTTCCGCCCTCGTGTGCGTCAATATCTAATTGTTTCACTAGTGTTGGAGGGTGACATTCTTCGCAGGTAATGAGAAACTAGCTGCCTTTAGGGCATTTTCTCATCAGGAGTTTCGCAAATTTTATATTGGCTCTATCGCAGCTCAAGTCGGGTTTTGGTTTTCCCATATTTCATATCAAGCGCTTATGTCAGACCTCACAAAAGATGAGCTTTGGGTGTCACTTCTGTTCGTTGTGACTTTTCTTCCAGTTCTATTCTTCGGCCCTTTAGGAGGACTTCTTGCAGATCGTCTGGATAGAAAAAGATTGCTTCTCAGCGCTTATGCTGCATTGATTCTAGTATCAGCAATCCAAGTATTTTTAGTAGCGGTAAATGCGATTTCTCCCGGCATTCTTCTTTTAACATCATTCCTAATTGGACTTGTAATGGCGGTATTGAGCCCTGTTGTCCAAGCCGTAACGGCAAATACTGTCCCTCAAGAAGATCTGGCAAGTGCAATTTCGTTGCAAGCTATGTCTTCAAATGCAAGTAGAGTTTTGGGCCCTGCACTTTGTGCACCTATAGTTAGCGCCAATTTATATGAGATCTCATGGTCTCTATATAGTCTGGGAGTTGCTCTTGCATTGGTTATAGCTGCTGGAATTACTCTCCTCCCGTATGAACTTGAATCTGAAACCGTTCCCGTAGCGCAAAGTCTCTTGGATGGAATAATGCATGCGAGGGGCAAACAAGAAGCTTGGCGAGCTTTGCTGCTCGTAGGCTTTATGAGTGTATTTGGAGTATCACATGTGGCCTTAACTCCTTCTTTCACAGAAAATAGCTTAGGAAAGCCTAGTAGTTATTTTGCTTGGCTAGGGGCTGCTACAGGGCTTGGTGCATTGGTTGGGGCCCTAGCAGCCGGAAGCTTTACTAATAAATCAAGCTTAAAACGTGGATCAGTCTTTGCTGTACCCTATTGTTTTCTCTTGCTTGGTTTCTCCCGAGTTACCAATTTCGAAGTAGCAATAGTTTTGCAGGTGTTGGTGGGGTTTTTCTATATCGCTTCATTTACAACACTTCAGGTAGTCATTCAAGAACTCGTAGACGAAGAGTTTCGCGGTCGCGTGATGTCTTTGTTCAATATAGCTTGGGCAGGTTTAGTCCCCATTGGTACTCTTTTAATGGGCCTGCTTGCTAGCTCATCAGGATTTGATCTTGGTTCAGCGAACACAATCGCGTTCACTTCAATCGCTTGCTTCTTCTATGTTGCTTTAGTCGTAGCTCAAGAGCGTCAGACAAAGATATGAATGCCAATTTTTAAGTACTGACATTAGTTCTATTTCGCTGCCGCAAACCCTTTATCCAAGTCGGCGATGATGTCATCGATGTGTTCAATACCGACGGATAATCGAACTAAGCCTGGATAAACTCCAGTGTCTGCTTGTTCTTCTTCGGTGAGCTGGCTATGAGTGGTTGAAGCGGGGTGGATAACTAAGCTTCGCACGTCACCTATGTTCGCTACGTGGCTGTGAAGCTCTAAACCTTCAACGAATTTCTTACCAGCTTCTATACCGCCTTTTATATTAAAGGCAGGGATCGCCCCGTAGCCTCTTCCATCTGTTAGCTCTTTTGCTCTGTCGTGCCATTGGTTACTCTCCAAGCCAGCATAAGCAACGGATTCAACTTGGTCATGATTTTCGAGATATTCGGCAACAGCTAGGGCGTTACTACAGTGTCGCTCCATGCGTAGACTNAATGTTTCTAACCCTTGTAAGAACATAAACGAGTTAAATGGTGTTGTAGCAGCTCCTAGATCTCTAAGCATTTGCACGCGTGCCTTGATGATATAAGAACCATGACCTAAAGCTGGCCAATAAGCGAGTCCTCCGTAGCTCGGATCTGGTTCAGTCATGTTNGGNAATTTGCCGCTCTCTCCCCAATCAAAACTTCCTCCATCAACAATCAAACCNCCTATGGACGTTCCATGTCCACCAATATATTTTGTTGCTGAGTGGACNACTATATCTGCTCCGTGTTCTAAGGGCCTTACGAGATATGGAGTAGCAGCGGTATTATCAACCATTAGTGGCACACCATTTTTNTGAGCTANTTCACTAACTCCTTTGACGTCTAACCAATTATTCTTTGGATTTGGGTTCATCTCACCATAGAACAGCTTCGTGTTATCTTGAGTAGCTGCCTGCCATTGTTCTAGATCGTCAGGGTCCTCAACGAAGGTGACGTCTATGCCTAGTTTGGGAAGCGTGTAATGAAAGAGGTTATAGGTACCGCCATAGAGCGAGGACCCTGAGACCATATGGTCTCCAGATTCGAGAATCGTGAGGATCCCTAAAGTTGCAGCAGCCTGTCCGGATGATACTGCTAGCGCACCTGGTATCCCTACAGCTGTTTCTGTTCCTCCTTCTAGAGCTGAGACTCTGGCTTCGAAAACTCCTTGTGTGGGGTTCATGATACGTGTGTATATATTCCCCATCTCTGCTAGCGCAAATAGATTTGCAGCATGATCTGTGTTGTTGAATGTGAAAGAAGTGGTTTGGTAGATCGGAACAGCTCTTGAATTCGTTGCTGCATCCGGCTCCTGTCCAGCATGGATCTGTTGTGTTTCAAATTGCCAATTACTCATTGTTACCTTTCCTATTTTTGAAAGGAACCCCGTTTGCTTGATTACTCGATGTGAAAGTTATCCGTGTGGACAATTACTTGTACTTAGTACCACATCCCCATTTCTGGGAAGCACCTTGGGTGTCCGTCCTAGGTTGCCGGGCCCACAAGTGGACCTCTCTTAATGTTCTTTTGATTGAATCAGAATTTCCGCAATTCCGCAACCTCAGACAGTATATTTTAAGTGATTTCTAACCTTGGCCACCGCTTGTGTCTTTGACACTTTGCTTTCCTGAAGATATCCATGGCATCATCGCACGCAATTCTTTACCTATCTTTTCAATCGCTAAGTTCTGTCCAGCAGCTTCTAAGGAGAGAAAGTTTTTTCTTCCGCCTTTAGATTCTGCAACCCATTCCTCTGCGAATTTACCTGACTGGATTTCATCTAGGATGTTTTGCATTGTTTCCCGAACGTGATCGTCAACAACTCGGGGGCCGCGAGTGAGGTCTCCGTATTCGGCTGTATCTGAAATGCTGTATCGCATGCCTGCTATTCCCTCTTCGTACATAAGGTCAACAATTAGCTTCAATTCGTGAAGACATTCAAAATAAGCTATTTCCGGTTGGTATCCTGCCGATACGAGGGTATCAAAGCCACTTCGTACTAACTCTGTTAAGCCACCGCACAAAACTACCTGCTCGCCGAAGAGATCAGTCTCGCATTCTTCAGTGAATGTTGTTTCGATAACCCCTGCTCTAGCTCCTCCGATTGCATCCGCATAAGCCAAAGCAAATTCTTTTGCGTTTCCAGAAGAGTCGTTCTCAACCGCTATCAAACATGGAACTCCACCACCTTCAAGGTAAGTTCTCCTAACTAGGTGTCCGGGGCCTTTAGGAGCGACCATAACCACGTCTACGTCTTGTGGTGGCGTGATGAGATCAAACCGGATATTAAATCCATGAGAGAACATCAACGTATCGCCTGACTTCATGTTCGGACCAATAAGAGTGTCATATATTTCTGCCTGCTCAGTGTCGGGCAAAAGGATCATTACTACGTTCGCCCATTCCGAGGCTTCATTAATGCTCATTACTCTTAGTCCAGCCTCTTCCGCTTTGCTGACTGATCCGGATTCTGGACGTAATCCGACGACAACCTCTATGCCAGACTCTTTTAGGTTAAGAGCATGAGCGTGGCCTTGGGATCCATAACCCAGGACTGCGACTCGCTTATTTTCAATTTGGCTGCGGTCAGCGTCTGCCTCGTAATATATATTCGCCACTTTTTCTCCTTTATTTTTTACTGCACTTAATTCTTAATCTGCGATCGTAGCTAGAGCAACAATTCCTGTTCTTTGTACTTCCACGATTCCATACTTCTCTAAAACTGCTTCAAATTCATCTATAACTTCCGGAGGACCTGAAAGAGAAACCATTATTTTCTTTTCACCAACGCTTAAGACATTTGCATCAAAGGATTCCACTTCCCTCATAATGTTGTCTTCATTTCCTTCAGCGAGGTTAACTGTAGCGAGAATCAGTTCTCTACTTACCGAATGGCTTGGGGATAATTCTTGGATGCGAACAACGTTGATGAGTTTATCTAATTGCTTCACAACTTGATCGAGCGGAGCTGATTCAGCATCTACAACTATAGTTAGACGACTGAAAAGTTCGTTATCGGTAGGGGCAACTGCCAACGACTGGATATTAAATCCTCGCCTAGCGAATAGACCTGAGACGCGCGCCAACACACCAGGCTTATTCTCGACTCTTACAACAAGAGTGTGAAATTGTTCTGACATTTCATTTATCTCCTTGAGACGGGTGAACAATAACTTCGCTATTGGACTTTCCAGCCGGGACCATAGGGTAAACGTTCTCGCTAGCTTCAGTTCGAAAATCAATGACTACGGGTCTATCATCAATTTCGTTCGCTTGATCAATGGCTGGTTTGACCTCCTCAGGAGAATCAACCCTAATCCCAACACATCCCATTGCCTCTGCAAGTTTTTTATAATCTGGTAAGTCTGGCTGAAGGTGGACTTCGCTGTATCGCTCATCGTAAAAGAGTTCTTGCCACTGCCGAACCATTCCAAGGTAGCCATTATTCAAAATAGCTATTTTGACCGGGAAATTCTCAAGCCTGGCTGTGACCAGTTCCTGATTGGTCATCTGAAAGCACCCGTCACCGTCAATTGCCCAAACCATTTGATCTGGTTTTCCTGCCTTTGCTCCGATAGCGGCTGGAACAGCAAACCCCATGGTTCCCAAACCACCAGAGTTTATCCAGGTGTAAGGGTGATTAAATTTCCAAAATTGACTGGCCCACATTTGATGCTGCCCTACGCCGGAAGCAACTATCGTATCATCTGGGGTATTATCCCTTAATTGCTCTATGACGTACTGTGGCTTCAAGCCTTCCCCTTCTTGCCATTCGTCATAGACCAAAGGAAATCTTTCCTTCCAGCCACTGATCTGAGACTTCCAAGCGGAGCGGTCAGGGTGGTCTTGAGTTTCTGAAATATGCTTTATTGCTTGGATGAGATGGGTGATCGTTCGACCAACGTCACCTTGGATTGAAACATTAGCAGAGCGGACTTTGTTGAATTCTGCTGGATCAATATCAGCATGAATAACTTTTGCCCGTGGTGCAAACTCATCAACTTTTCCTGTAACCCTGTCATCGAAACGTGCACCAAGAGTGATTAGAAGGTCTGATTCTTGTATTGCAGTCACAGCTGTGTAATTTCCATGCATGCCCGGCATCCCAAGTGCAAGAGGATGGTCATCTGGAAATCCACCTCGATTCATGAGTGTTGTCACCACATGAACATCTAGTAATTCAGCGAGTTCACGCAACTGCTTTGCGGCTCTGGCTTTAAGTATCCCGCCTCCACTGTAAATTATTGGTCTTGATGATTCGAATATCAACTGAGCTGCTTGCAAAATTGCATCTGGATCTGGGTCTTGAACTGGGGTGTATCCAGGAAGGTCGTGTGCGGAGGGCTNGTAATCGTTGAATTCTGATGCAGGATTATTAGCGTCTACTAAATCCTTTGGAATATCNACAAGGACTGGCCCNGGCCTCCCGGTGGTTGCTATATGGAAAGCGTCATGGATAACTTGAGGTATTTCTGACGCTTCTGCAACTAGAAAGTTATGTTTTGTGACAGCCATTGTGATCCCAGTTGTATCACATTCTTGAAAAGCATCTGACCCGATNGCGCCGCTAGCTACTTGNCCCGTGATACAAACAAGTGGAACGGAATCAAGCATTGCATCAGCCAGCGGAGTAACCATNTTCGTAGCTGCAGGTCCGCTAGTAACGATAGCAACACCTGGTCGACCAGTTGCGTGGGCATACCCTTCTGCCATATGTCCNGCACCTTGTTCATGTCGCACAAGCACATGCCTGATAGATGAATCAATCAGTGGATCGTAAGCTGGCAAGATTGCGCCGCCTGGCAGACCAAAAACTATTTCTACCCCTTGAGATTCAAGGCTTTTCATTAAGGCTTTTCCGCCATTAGTTTTCATGTCGCTTCCTCAGAACGATAGATTACTGACCCCTTTACGGTATCCACATGTTTGTCAGTACATGCATCAAATTACTAGATTATGCAAAAGTAATAATTCCTATACNTTTATGTGGTTGCCTTGGTTTNCAGGGCATACCCTCTCTTTGTGGGAACAAAAGGAAATACTGTGTCTAAATTTGGTAAATTTTCAAGCAATTTACCCTCAGGTCTTTTTCTGATCACTTTTGGGAGATTTATCTCCAATGTGGCTTATCGGATGGTTTTTCCTTTTCTACCTACAATTTCTCGGGGGTTGGGGGTGACGACAGGAACGATGGGAACAGCTTTAGCTATGCGCGATCTTGTAGAAATGACTAGCCCGCTTCTCGGGAAATTAATAGACAAGCGTGGCACAAACAAGGCAATGGTTGCTGGGATTCTGGGACTTGGCATGGCTACTGCCCTGCAGGGTGCAAGTTCAGGACTCATACTTTTTGTCTTTGCTCTAGTTCTTACAGCAATTTCGAAGAATTCCTTTGATATCGGATCCAGTGCCTGGGCAGGGGAAGCGGTTCCCTTTGCCAATCGTTCTAGAGCTATAGGCTTAATAGAAACTACNTGGGCTTTGTCGTTCATTGTAGGNATGCCGTTAGCGTCTGTTCTGATACGAGCAGGGACCTGGCGCACACCCTTCTTCGTCATTGCAGTCTTCTGTGCCATTACAGGGATTATTTTTAGATATCGTCTTCCACCAGATCCGGGTGTAACCAAGGCAAATCATNGGACTAGTCTCAGCNCCACTGCGAAAAAAGCGATTGTTGCAATGGTCGCTTTAGGGTCTGGGCATATGATGATGCTAGTTACTTTTGCAACTTTCTTGGAAGATGAACATGACGTCTCGACTTCGGGCCTTGGTTTGGTAGCTTTAATAATCGGTTTGGCTGAATTAGTTGGGTCGGGTGGTGTTACATTGTTCGGGGATAAGTTCGGAAAAGTAATTGTTGTAAAGTTTTCGCTGATGCTGTCACTACCTTTATCAATGGCCCTGCCGTTAGGTAGCTCATCCATATGGTTAGCGCTACTTCTTATCTCCCTATGGTTTATTTGCACCGAATCAGTAATAGTCTCGATGCTTTCTACTTGTACGGAACTTGATCAAAAAGCTCGAGGAGCCATGATGGGTTTCGTTTATGCTGGTTGGGCGTTAGGAAGAATATTTGGTGCAATTTTTGGATCAAGAGTATACGAAAATTCTGGTATTNTGCCAGTAGCTATTGTTATGACAGTTGTTTTGACCGCAGCATTATTTGTCGTCCATCAAGCATTTAAAANTCCAACGTCTACTGGGGAGGTTATGTGATGCGAGCTGTTTACCCAGGTTCTTTTAACCCTCCAACGGTNGGACACATTGAGATTGTTAATTCAGCTATTAACCGTTTTAAAGTCAACGAAATTCATCTCGTTATGTCCGAAATTGCACTTGGTAAAGAAAAACTGACAGGCCCGTCAGTCTCTGACAGAGTAGAAATTTTAGAGAAATCTCTATCATCGATCCCTGAAGCTAGTGTGCTGAAAACTTCAAAACAACTTATTGCTGATATTGCCGAAGGGTACGATGTGGTAATCCTGGGTGCTGATAAGTGGAAACAATTGACAGAATTGGCTTTTTACGATGATGAGGCACATATGAGAGATTGTCTGCGGCGGTTACCTCGNTTGGCAGTTGCTCCNAGAAACAATATTCCAATCCCTNAGGAAATCCTTTTAAATGTTGCAGAAGCTATAAGCCCAATATCATCCTCTGACGTTAGAAATGGAAAATTTGAATGGATGACGAAAGAGGCTTTGGAAATTGCTAAAGAACGGGGTTTTTGGGGTTTGGGCTAACGATTGGGTGCTTCCTGAATGGGTAGTTGTCAATACCTTTTCGGAGTTTCTCAACTTAAAACTGTTAAAAATCTGCTAACCTGCCGTATCAATAAAAGAACGAACCGAATACGGTGGCATGATGAACGAACAACCAACACAGCTGAATATCCACTCATCACGGATCACCCAACCGAAGAGCCAAGGAGCCTCTCAAGCAATGCTCCTAGCTACCGGTTTGAGTCAATCCGATCTTGACCGGCCTCAAGTAGGTATTGCGGCATGCTGGTTTGAGGGTAACCCGTGTAATATGCACCTTGATGATCTTGGCCTCCACGTAAAACGCGGGGTGGTCGATTCAGGCCTCGTCGGTATGAGATTCAACACAGTTGGTGTTTCCGATGGCATTTCTATGGGGACCGATGGCATGTCTTATTCTCTTCAAAGCCGTGATCTGATTGCAGATTCAATTGAAACCGTCATGGCTGCTCAGTGGTATGACGGACTTGTGACCTTACCTGGGTGCGACAAGAATATGCCAGGCTGTGTCATAGCAATGGGTCGATTAGATCGGCCCGCTATTATGGTCTACGGCGGCACAATTCGGGCAGGCTGTGGCAACATCGGTGGTGCAGAAGAGAAGCTTGATGTTGTATCCGCCTTCCAGAGTTACGGGCAATTTCTCGCTGGAACGATTACAGAAGAGGAACGACAGACGATCGTATCATGTGCTATTCCTGGAGCTGGTGCGTGCGGTGGAATGTATACGGCAAACACAATGGCCACCGCCATTGAAGCAATGGGCTTAAGCCTTCCCTACTCATCAAGCACCCCCGCCGAAGATCCAACCAAAGTAGAGGAGTGTGTGGCTGCTGGGTCCATGATGGAAATGCTTCTCGCTGAAGGATTAACGCCACGACGAATCGTTACGCGCGAATCGCTTGAAAACGCAATGGTCGTAACCATGGCGCTTGGTGGATCTACCAACGCTGTGTTGCATATGATTGCGATTGCACGAGCATTCAACCTTGATCTGGATCTTGATGACTGGCTCGCAACAAGTGCGAGAATTCCCCTACTTGCAGATCTGAAACCCTCAGGGCAGTACGTTATGGAGGACCTTCATGACGTTGGTGGGGCTCCTGGCGTCATGCGGTATTTACTTGATGAGGGAATGCTTGATGGGGAACAGATGACTGTGACTGGCAAGACGTTGGGGGAGAACCTTTCAGAAGTACCACACCTCATCAAGGATCAAGAAGTTGTTTCCTCACTTGAGACAGCAGTGAAGTCGAGGGGCCATATATCAATCCTTCGCGGCAACCTCGCCCCTGGTGGCTCGGTAGGAAAAATTACCGGCAAACAAGGTCTGTTATTCACGGGACCTGCTCGCGTATTTGACTCTGAAGAGGATATGATTTCTGGTCTTGAAGAGGACCGAATCCAGTCCGGTGATGTGATTGTGATTCGTTATGAGGGACCCAAGGGTGGTCCGGGAATGCCAGAGATGTTGACACCAACTAGCGCACTCGCAGGTGCCGGCTTCATTGACGATGTTGCTTTGATCACTGACGGTCGATTTTCTGGTGGAAGTCACGGTTTTATTGTTGGGCACGTCGTTCCCGAGGCACAAGAAGGCGGCCCCATTGCTCTGGTACGTGATGGAGATATTATTACGATCAATGATGAAACCCATGAGATTAGCGTTGCAGTCGCAGAAAGCGAACTCGCTACCCGGGCAGAGGAATGGGTAGCTCCACCGTTCAAGGCCACCTCGGGCACTTTATGGAAGTACATTCGCCTCGTTGAAGACGCATCTAATGGCTGCGTCACAGATGGGTAAATACTAATCGGTTCTAAGAACTTTTTTAACCTAACAACCCACCGGAAATAGTTTGTAATGATGCCCTCAACTTGGTGCACCTTTTACACTTCAAGCTGGTATCAATTCAACTTTTCAGGATTTTGAAACATGTAACCCTGTTTTCTATTCACCTATTTCTACCCTGTGCAAGTCATCGCCTAGCTCAATTCTTCCAGAGAAATGCTGAGATGCTATTTGTTTCCATTCGTCCCCCTGTCCTGAAGGAAAGGCAGGTACATAATGGGTCAAAACAAGTGTTTCTATTCCTGCACGCTCTGCAGTTTGTGAAGCTTGTTCAACCGAGGAATGATAATCGCAAACATCTTGGAGCCGTTGAACGGGGATATTCTCAATAATGTCCTTTCGTATGACTGTATGAACAAGCCCATTTGCTCCAGAACATAATTTGTCAAGGCCAGCGCAGGGAATGGTATCTCCTGCTACGACAACAGCATAATTTCCGTGGTCAAAACGAAAAGCAACCGTAGGGTCTACTGGGCGGTGGTCCGTTGGCTCGGTAGAAATTTTCATGTTTCCTTTTAGCTCCACTACACCACTTTCGATTTCTGTCACATTCACTGCAGGAGGTTCTTCGAGATCTTCATGATGATCGATTCGGTATTTGATATCGAAACTTAGGAAATGAAGAAGCCTCTTCACCATCTCCTTTGTGCCTCGCGGTCCAACGATTTCAAGTGGTTTCTGTTCAGTAAACGAAGTTATCCAAGCAGAAGTGATGACATCGTTTAGGTCAGTTATGTGATCGCTGTGAAGATGTGTAATCAGGATTGCATCAAGCATGTTAGCACCGCAACCTGCTGCTGCTAAACGCATAAGGACTCCCCTTCCAGCATCAACAAGATAATTTTCTTCACCTGCCTGTATGAGCGTTGCTGGCCCTGCCCTATTCGGGTCAGGAATTGGAGAACCAGTTCCGAGAAGAGTGATCGCTATCATTATTACCCCTATCCAAGCGAGGATCTATTGCCTTGCATTTTCTGTCCGTTGCTGTATTTCTTTAAGATCATTTGGCTCTCGAGAAACCAATTGGATTTCCAATTCATTTAGTTTCCCGCTGAATGGGAACGCTCCCTCGTATAATTGCGAAACTGGAGAGCCATGATCTAGCCCGATACTTGCCCCAACTGAAGAGATCATTCGCATAAACAATGGGATATCTTTTGTTCCATTTGATTCATTGTTGATAAAGAGTTCAATCGTCCCATTTTTACCTAACCTGCGAAATTCAGCCTTTAGTTCTATTTCACCATCTGGTATCTTTGTGCTTGACTCNATGATTGAATGTTCGTCAAAGGCGTTGTAATCAATTATTAACCGGTCGTTAAGAACAAAAAAAGATATACCTGAATTCTCTGTTCCGTAAGCGAATAGCACGCCGTCATCACCTGATGAGAAGTCCACTTTCCCCGTAATATCAAAGCTTCTTCCACCAATGCTTGCTGCCGCCTGTGCTGGTATCGGCGACATCGGAGGTTTGTATACATATCTTCTNTTTGGGGGATGCGGGGATTGCTCACGAAACCGGGTACCNAAAAGTTNGANCATTCGATCATCCAAGGGGAGAACGCCATGTTTATATGCTTCGTCCCACCANAGTTCCTGAAGTTCATCAAGTTTTACTTTATGTGTGTTTGCCAAATCAGTGCATTCCGACCAATCTGANGAAAGATCGTATAATTCCCAAGGCTCTTCGTCATAGTTACTTCCCTGAACATGACGCGTCACTGCTTTCCAACCATCTGAAATAATTGCCCGACTTCCTGCCATTTCAAAATACTGAACTTTATTGTTTGAATCTGCATCAGGGTTGTTTANGAGATGAGAAAAAGAATGCCCTGTTACAGGCAACTGATCAACTCCCCTATATTCATTCGGTGGAATTACTCCAAGTAACTCATAGATAGTTGGTGCTATGTCTGATACGTTCACGAACTGGTCTCGGAGTTGACCGTTTTGCGNGTCATCTATTCCCTCTGGCCAGTGAATTATAAATGGAACATGAACTCCGCCCTCGTGTGTGTTTTGTTTGTACCACTTGAAGGGTGTNTTTCCAGCTTGTGCCCATCCCCACGGATAATTTGTGTGACTATGTGGCCCACCAATATCTTCGATTCTTTCAATAGCCTCTTCGGGTTTTTCTAAAATTCCGTTGAAATATTTCATCTCGTGCATGACGCCTAATGGACCACCTTCCTGAGAAGCACCATTATCTGAAAGNAAAATCAAAATTGTNTTATCTAGTTCACCAATCTCTTCTAAACCATCAATAACCCTACCAATTTGGTCGTCTGTGTGATCAAGGAATGCGGCGAATGCTTCCTGAAGCCTAGCGGCAAGTTCCTTTTGTGCATTTGGTAAATCTTCCCAAGCTTCTACGCCTGGATTCCTCGGAGCCAGTTTTGTTCCTTCAGGTATGATTCCTAGCTTGAGTTGATTTCGAAACCACTGATCCCTAGTGATATCCCATCCTTGATCAAATTTGCCCCGATACTTTTCTAAATATTCATTAGGGGCTTGATGTGGGGCGTGTGTAGCGCCGAACGGTATGTAAGCGAAGAAGGGCCTATCGGGTCTGACACCTTTTAAGTCGCCAATCATAGATAGGAAATTATCAACGAGATCTGCAGAAAGATGGTAACCGTCTTCCGGTTTCGCTGGCGGATCAATATGATGATTATCTTCTGTGAGACTTGGATAGAATTGATCCGTTTCCCCCTCAAGAAATCCGTAGAATCTGTCAAATCCTCGTCCAAGTGGCCATTGGGTAAAGGGTCCTGCTGCGGAACAGTCTTCCATCGGGGCAAGGTGCCATTTACCTATGCAGAAGGTTGCGTAGCCCTGCGAGTTTAATATTTCCGATATTGTCGCAGCCTGATTTGTTATATGGCCAAGCATATTTGGAAATCCAGTTCGAAAGTTTGACACAGCCCTCATCCCCACAGCATGTTGAGATCTACCAGTGAGTAGTGAAGCTCTTGTAGGAGAACAGAGTGGGGTAACATGAAAATTCGTAAACTGAAGTCCACCATCTGCCAAGGCATCTATATTGTTTGTTTCAATTGACGACCCGTAGCAACCCAGTTGAGAGAAACCAGTATCATCCAATAAGATCACTACTACATTTGGAGCTTTTTCACCGGGGTGTAAAGGGTTTTCAAAGCAAGGTTCTGATTCATCAACTGTACGCCCAATCTTCCCTTTAAATTGTTGTGAAACTTCTCCCATTTCAAACCTTTCATCACCACTGGCAAGAATATGACAATAATAACCGTCATTATCATGTTGAAGAAGTCAAAACAAACGATAACTCGCTGTTGGCTTACTTAGAATCACCCCCTATTAGCTCTAAAAGCTTAATTGCAGAGCAGTTAGACATATTAACCACTGCTTGACTTCCGATGCTCGTGACTTGACTGGCGATATCCTCAGAATTCACATTGAACCGAACCGGAAAAAATACTCGCAAGCCGCTACAAGACCAAAGGGAAAAGGCTCCCTTTGGAAAAATATTTAATGAGACTATTCTTTCTGCTTCGGTTCTGGAAATATTATCTACTATCACAGAATCAAATATTGCTAAACTGCTTGACCTTCGTTTACGCAAAGCCAATTCTTTCAAAGAATGTAATGAATCTGAAATGACCTTAACTTTTGAGCCAGGGATAGCTGTCCACCTAACCGCAATTTCTGTTATTGACAAACTGTTTGCTTCCGCTAGGTAAATTAATTCCGCATCTTGGGCGAAACCATTAACCGAAGATGCCGCAAATAAGCATTTAGCAATAGGCGTTCTGTACAACTTAAATCCNCACTGAGTATCTGATAATNCAATATTGGTGACTAATCTGAAAATTTGATTGAANCTTTTCGTAAGCAANCGCCTCCTAAGTGNCATCCCAACAATTTCAGAATTAGGCAGATTTCTCGACCCAATCACCATGTGGTGATCTGATAGGAGATTTAGCGCGTGATCTAAATCTGAGAGATCAGTAGCCATATCTGCATCAACTGTGAGGAGAAAGGGAGAATCAGTAAGCAGTACCCCTTCACGCAGGGCATTTCCTTTGCCAAGATTCTTAGGTAACGAAATTACCCCTCCTTTGCAATTAAAGTCCCTGAGAAAGTCCTCCCCAATTTCAGCTGTTTTATCTGTGCTCCCATCATCAACGATGATGATCTCAAAGTCTTCAGGTTCACCATTGAGTCCTCGCAATGCCCTGAATAATTCCGGAAGCCTATGCTCCTCATTGAAGGCTGGAATAACTATTGATAGTTTTGTGGTTCCAGAGAATAGAAAGTCATCATGCATATGAATTTGGTAAATCACCTGCCAATATTTCGATAGCTGTGAACAGGTAATCCTGATCAATAAAGAACATACCGGACATTCTTCGCAATCGTTTGCTCTTGAGTATCTCTACATCAAAAGATCGGTCATCCTCATTGAATGTAATTTGGGCATCTAAAAACCCTAGCCATTTTTTTTCAAGAGGGAACCAAGCTTTAAAAACAGCTTCCTTGGCAGCAAAAAGAAGTTTACCTGGATTGCGGAATTCTAATCCCCTTTTTGATTCCACCCACGATAGTTCTTCTCTGGTTCCTATCCTTCTTAGCGCTCTATCCGAAACAGGATCGTTTGTTTCAGCATCAATGCCCACAGTAATTACTTCGCTTCTAAGCGCAACAGCTGCCGCTGCATATCCTTGTGTATGAGTTATTGAGCCGACAAAGCCCTTAGGCCAAATCGGCTCACCCCTTTCCCCTACTGGTATTTCCGTTTCGCTTCCTCCTAATCCTCGTATTGCTTGAACTGCGCATAGCCTTCCAGCGGTAAATTCCCACTGTCTATTTTCAGAAACACCTTTTAGATAATGCTTCTGAGCCTGATTAAGGTGCGAGGTATCAATATCTCTAGTCTGGGTTTCACAAAGAACTGTTGCATCGGAAAAAACACTCTTAGCTGTAACTTGCATGTCTGCTAGCTATCTGGCTTTCCGCATAGCGAATTCACCGAAGGAATCATTGAGCTTTAGCATGTTCCGAAAGTATCTGATTAATAATTTTCCCATCTGCCTGACCCGATGTCGCTTTCATAATTTGCCCGACGAAAAAACCTTGGACTTTTTTATCGCCATCACGATATCTTCCCCACTCGTTTGGGTGTTCTCCGATCAGCTCTAAAACCATTTTTTCAATCGCATCGGCATCGATAGTTTCTAAACCTAAATGTTCTGCAATTTCGCCCGGTGCCCCACCATTAGCTACTAACTCAACAAGTATTTTCCTCGCTTGTGTGCTTGTGACATCACCGTTAGCTTCCATCTGAGTAAGCTCGGCTAAAGCTTTTGGGGATAAGTCGCCCATACCGTCTGCGAGATTATTTATGAGATATTTAGCAATAGACTCTTTGACTCCACCTAATTCAATAGCATCCACAGCAAATGCATCATGCTCACGCTCAACAAGTATCACAGCATCATTAGCATCTGAACCTAGAATATCCATCAAATTCTTCCTTCGCTGGGCAGGAAGGTTCGGAAGTCCATCCTTAATAAGCTTGAGTTCCGCAGCTGAGGGATTCAGTGGTACTAGATCAGGCTCAGGAAAGTAGCGATAATCTTCGGCATCTTCTTTTGACCTACCAGGTCGAGTTCGACCTGAAATCTCGTCCCAGTGTCGCGTTTCTTGGGTGGGTGATTCTCCATTATCGTAAAGATTTATATGCCTATTAGCCTCGTATTCAATAGCTCGTCCTAACGAGCGAAGAGAATTAACATTCTTAATCTCACATCGAGTACGAAGATCGCTCTCGTCAATGGGTCGAACAGAGACATTTGCGTCAACCCTAATAGAGCCTTCCTCCATCTTCGCATCAGAGACCTCTAAAGCCAAGAGAATCTGTCTCAGTTCCGACACATAGGATTTAGCTTGATCGACTGTACGAATATCTGGTTGGCTAACTATTTCAATTAGAGGAACGCCTGCTCGGTTGTAATCAACCAGTGAATAATCTGCTCCCGAGATTCGGCCGCTTTCGCCTTTGTGAGTGGTTTTTCCTGTGTCTTCTTCTATGTGAGCTCGTTCTATACCGATACGCTTACCTTCAGGGAGATCCAAGTAGCCATTAGTGTTTGTCGGCAGATCATATTGACTTATTTGATAGTCCTTTGGCATATCTGGGTAGAAATAATTTTTGCGTGCAAAAACTGACCGGTTAACTGAGCAGTTAACAGCTTCCCCTAAACGCATCGCAAAATAGACTGCTTGTTCATTTACGACAGGCAATGATCCAGGTAACCCCAAACACACTGGGCAAACGTTAGTGTTAGGTTCATTTCCAAATTCGTTCAAGCACCCACAGAATAATTTTGTTCTTGTTGCAAGCTCAGCGTGGACTTCTAGGCCAACTATCAATTCCCAATTATCCTTAAAGGTAACCTTAGACATCTGCAGCTAACTCCAAAGAAGCGGCCACCTGATACATCACTTGTTCTTTCATCGGAGGTGCCATAATTTGAACTCCAATAGGTAATGCATCCGTCCCAATTCCAAAAGGTACAGAGATCGCAGGATGCCCAGCAAGATTGGCTGGAATCGTACAGATATCGTTGACGTACATTGTCATGGGGTCTTGAGTCTTTTCCCCCAATGGAAAGGCAGTGCACGGTGATGTAGGGGATAACAGAACGTCATATTCCTGGTAAAGTTCTTCTAGGTTTTCAGCTAAAAGTCTCCTGACTTTTAGGGCTTTACCATAATAAGCATCGTAGTAACCGGAAGATAGCGCATACGTTCCTAACATAATTCGCCGTTTAACCTCATCTCCGAAACCTTCGGTACGAGTGTTTATATTCATTTCCTTCAAATTAGAACCATCAATTCGCAATCCGTATCGAACCCCGTCATAGCGACTCAAATTACTTGATGCCTCGGCAGGGGCGATTAAATAATAGGCCGAGAGGCTGTAGATAGCCGAAGGTAAAGAGACATGCTCAACATCCGCTCCTGAATTTTCTAAGGATTCAGCTGCCCTGTTGCAGCTATTTATGACGTCAGGGTGTATACCTTCTATCTCCCCAAGAAGTTCTTTGATCACCCCTACTTTCAAACCTTTAAGATCATGACCAATTAACGCTGAATGCGAAGTATTCTGCTCTTTGATACTGGTTGAATCTTTCGGATCATAGCCACCGATCACTTCATGTAACAAAGCGGCATCAGAAACAGTTGAAGCAAATGGGCCAATTTGGTCAAGGGAGCTTGCGAAAGCTAGCAGCCCATATCGAGACACGCCACCATATGTTGGTTTGGACCCAACTACCCCACAAAGCGAAGCTGGTTGACGGATTGACCCTCCCGTGTCAGAACCGATAGCAAGCGGAGCGAACCCTGCTGCTACAGCAGCGGCGCTTCCTCCGCTAGATCCGCCAGGAACTAAATCTAAATCATGCGGGTTGCGGGTTGGGCCAAAAGCTGAATTTTCAGTGGAGCTGCCCATCGCAAATTCATCACAATTTGTCTTTCCTATAATAATGGCTCCAGCTTCTTTCAGCTTGGTCACTACCGTCGCATCATATGGAGGTTCCCAACCCTCCAGGATCTTAGAACAAGCTGTTGTCGCTACACCTTTTGTGCAAAGGTTGTCTTTAACTGCGACTGGGACCCCAGCCAATGGGCCAACAGTATCTCCGTTTGCTATAGCTTTGTCAATGCTCCTTGCATCAGCCTTTGCTTGTTGTTCTGTAACGAGGGTAAAGGCGTTTACTTCACCCTCATGGGATGTGATTTGATCAAGATAAGTTTCAAGAACCTCAACAGCAGTTCTCTTCCCTGAGCAAACATCCTGAACTATGAGTGATGCAGTTTCACGCGATGACGGCAATGCAGTCGTCATATTTCTTCTTCCAGTATCTTAGGTACCAGAAATCTTCCCTCTTCAATAGCTGGCGCTTGCTCAAGAAAATCTGCGTGACTAAGCATTTCAACAGGAACGTCTTCCCGCATGACATTCTCAACTGGTATGGGGTGAGACATCGGCTCGACCTCATCAAGTTCAAGTGCTTCAACATCTCTAGCATGGTCTAGAACCGCTGCTAATTGTTTTGTAAATGTCGCTAGCTCCTCATCACTTAGTCGAAGTCGGGCGAGATTAGCTACATGCTCCACCTCTGCAGATGATATTGAATCTGGCATCTGCACATTCTACCCAACTATCAGCACCTGACCTTGCTATAAAATCTAACTTTCCTCATACACCTAAGGGTTTCTTAATCATTTACTGGTCCCTTAGAAACCAAAATATTGACAATTGCATCACGAGGAATTTGCGTGCCAGACTCAGGATCCAAACCAATGACTTTACCAACGCCTATATTTGGGTGAAATACCTCTANCACTTGGGCTTGNAAACCTTCAAGCACAATTGCNGTTTCTGCTAATTCGAATGTGTCACCTACGAGNCCANTAGGCACTGTNCGTAATTCGGGACCAGAGCTGANATCTATGTCAACCTCCGTTCCTGTTGGAAGCTCATCCAGTAGCGTTGAAGGCCCAATNACCAGCCCGGCAGCTATATCCTCATTAGAGACCTCAGAGACTTCTCCGAGCTGNAGTCGTGCCCCTAGGAGCGCCGATTCCGCTTCTACGACTGTTAAGCCNGCCAGTCCNTTGGGAATGGTGCGAAGCTCNGGTCCAAGCGAAANAAAGTACGTNAGAACCTCTCCTTCANCAAGGTCGGTTCCTTNTATAGGAATAGTTTTAAGGATTTCNCCAGNCTGTGAACCATCCTGCCTTGTGAGGGCTTCTTCNAGNACCCAAAAGCCATCAACCTGTTCAANAAGTTTCTCAACAGTCAGACCTGAAACCTCAGGAACCNGTGAGNAAAGAATATCTTCTTCATNATCGTTTTCNTTGATGATAATAATCATTCCTGTGANGAGAACTCCNATGAGCAGAAGCCAAACCCANCGAGNGATACGTGCCTTCAGATACAGNACTGNATGTTTAATGCGTAGNTTCAGNTTGGGCTTTCCCACTGTGTCAAATAGTTCNGTNTGATCTGGAACTTNNTTAAAAAAGTCCGGATTCAAACCGCTTTCTACNGGGAGAAGTGNTGAGTTTNCACTCTTCAGGCTTATTTGANTAAATTTTTCTAGAAGCTCAGAGGCACTCNGCCGATCAGATATATTCTCTGAGAAGNAACCACGAATAGCNGCTTTTAATGAATTAAGAGTTTCTTTGTTNCTATTNTGAGGTCCTGCTTCTTCTTCGTTGATGCTAGACCCTAGGACAAGTTGCTTTTCTATTAACTCTTTGATGATCAAAGCAAATGAATACACATCGGATGGTGGACTCAAGATCTCTCCGTTACGTTGCTCAGGAGAGAGGTACAAATTATTGATTACTTCNTCATCNTCTGTGTTGTGCGACGATTTCCGATAGAGCCCAAATTCTGCAAGTTTCGTATCACCGTTGATATCAAAGAGAATGTTTTCCGGCTTCAAACTTCCATGCACTATTCCTCTCTCATGAAGGTAGGAGATACCTTTCAGCACCTCCGTTCCAATAAAGCTGATTTGAGCACCTGAGAGTATGGCGTTTCGACTGAGCATGCCACGCAAACTGCCTCCGGCGAGAAAATCAGTGACTATATATGGGTGATCACCTAACCCCCAGTCAACGACTTTTAGAAGATTAGGATGACTCNATTTTGACAAACTCNGTAGCCCGTTGTTGAAATCTTCAGAGTTACTGTCATTTCGGCTTAGAGGCTGTTCAAATATTTTTACGATTACTTGCTTCCTAACGCGAATATCNTCTGCAAGGTATGCCTGAGCTCGGGGACTATGTCCGATAGGAGTCACTAGTCGATATCGACTGTTAATAACTTTGCCAGTATGTAAAAGCGATGATGGTTCCACAATTAGAGCGTATTGACCCTTGTGACGATTTGCATATCTTCTTTGATTGCAGTGTCAGGATTTAATCTGGCAGAATGGGTTATGGACAAAATTACGAGACCGAAACGCAGTTTGTTTTCTCGAATTCTTGGTCCTACCTTAGTCACCGTGGGAATAACTGGGGTTATTTTAGGGTTTGCTCTNTCAAATAACGGAAGCACTGATATACGTGTTGAAGGGAATCCAGCTATAGAGGCTTTATTTCCTGAACCTGATGCAGAAGTCCTCAGACAAACGTCTATCGGCATTGACCTGATAGCAGGCTATGAAGCAGAACTAACTATAAATGGCGTACCGATACCACCCGATCAAATTAATGTNCTCCGAGATTTAGAGAACCCTAGGGAAAGTGCACAGACAAGTGGGACTTTTGGTTCTACTTTAAATAGNTTTTTATATCAGCCGCTTGAAGGTAGAGCGGTACCGGAGTTACAGGGTGACAGTAATTGTGTAATCGCTGTGTATTGGCCGATATCTGACCCTACTGATAGGTCAACTATTGAATGGTGCTTTACTGCCCTATAGGGAACCTGTTCTAAACCTCTAGCAGGTTATCCAGTACTTGAATTGCGTCGAGAGGATTCGGCCCAACATGAATACCTTCGATACCCAATTGCCTTGCGACTTCAATATGTTCAAAATAGTCGTCAAGAAAGATCGTCCTATCTGCAGGTTTGCCACTTATTTGAAGGGCTAACTTAAATATCTTTGGGTCCGGTTTCCTTATACCAACTTCAGAACTATCAATTATCCCATCAAACAGCTTTTCAGGAAGCATAGATTTCCATGACGAACTGAACTCTCGAATATTATTGGAAAGAATATATTGGGTTAATCCCATTTCCTTGTACCGGAAGGCAGCTTCAAACATCGCTTTCGTTGACTCATTTTCCCCACCCATAGACTTAAAGAAATCTCTGATATCAAAACCTTTTACGCCTGAGGCCTCAACTGCAGCGATAGCTTCTTTCGCTGCTTCATTCATTGTAATTTCACCTCTTTCAAGCCTGTGCCAATGGTGATCTCCGTCTGACATCCCGTAGCCTAAAACTAACTTAACTAGAGTGGCATCTTCTATACCCAAATGGTTTGCGTAGGCACCGGTGGAGTAAAAGGGAGATCCTGTAAACACACCACCAAAATCCCAAAGTATATTTTCAAAAGCTCTTGAATTTTTCATTTAGTTGAATTCCCCAGACTCAAGAAGCTTTGCAAATTCTGACTCACCTAAAATTGGAACACCAAGTTCCTCAGCTTTCTTCATTTTTGATCCCCCTGGATTAGCGCCAACGACTAACGCAGATGTTTTACCAGAAACACTTCCTGGAGATTTCCCGCCTCTACTGGTGATCTCCTCCGCGATTTGATCTCTAGTGAACTTCTCTAACGTTCCAGTGACGACGATAATTTTGCCTTGAAGCGTTTTTTCAACATCCACAATGTCAGGTCCTGTAAAGTTTACGCCTGCAGATCTAAGCTTTTCTACCAATTCGAGGTGCCTTGGTTCTTTAAAATAGTTATGAACACTATTTGCTATTACTGGACCTAATCCTTCAATCTTTTTCAATTCTTCCAATGATGCTTTGATTAGTTTGTCAAGGTAACCAAACGAAACAGCGAGTAGATCCGCATTAGTTCTGCCCACATGGGGGATGGAAAGCCCAAATATTAAGTTCCCAAGTGTTCGTTCTTTAGAAGATTCAATTGCTAATCGAAGATTCTCTACAGAAGTTTCACCGAATCCTTCAAACAGTTTAATCGTCTGGAAATCAAGCGAATACAAATCGCCTACATCTCTCATCAACTGTTTATTTATAAAGAGGTCTATGGTTTGCTCCCCCAAATGTTCAATATCCATAGCTGTTCTTTGCGAAAAGTGCTCAACTCTACCTCGTACCTGCCTCGGGCAGAAGTAGTTAGTGCATCGATGCCTAGCTTCGCCAATTGGGCGCGTTAATTTAGCATTGCAGGACGGGCAAACTTTAGGGAATTCCCACTTCGGTAAATTTGGTGGGCGTTTCCCAAGAACCGGACCTACTACCTCTGGGATTACTTCCCCTGCTCTCCTAACAATTACAGTNTCTCCAGGCCGAACGTCCTTTGCCCTTANCTGGTCTTCGTTATGCAACGTNGCGGTCGAAACNGTTACTCCTCCAACAAAGATNGGNTCAAGCCTTGCAAAGGGTGTCGCTGANCCNGCGGCCCCAATTGATATNTCTATATCTAANAGNTTTGTNGTCTGTTCTTCTGGGGGTAGCTTAAANGCTAAAGCCCAGCGGGGTGCTTTCGCAGTAGCTCCAAGAACTGCTTGAGTTCCTAACGAATCGACCTTTATGACTATGCCATCGAATTCGTAATCAAATTCAGATTTTCTCGCCCTATAGTCTTTGATATATTCTCTAAGCCCTTCTCTGCCATTAGATATTCTCTTTGCATTTTGATTTACTGGAAGCCCCAGAGACCGAAGATATTCAAGTGTCTCAAAATGGGATTTAAGATCAGGACCTTTTGAAATATTTCCTATTTGGTAGGCCCAAAACGATAAATTTCTTTTTGCGGCAATAGTCGAATTCTTTTGACGGAGAGATCCTGCTGCAGCGTTTCTAGGGTTTACATAGGTCTTTCCACCACTCTTTTCTGAAGCTGCGTTTAACTTTTCAAATTCGCTGATTCGAAGATACACCTCCCCCCGCACTTCAAGAAGTTCTGGAGCACTATCAATATATTTCGGAATATCTTTAATTGTCAGTACATTGTGTGTGACGTCTTCACCTGTTAACCCATCACCTCGGGTAGCTGCTTGCACTAGCTTTCCATTATGGTAGCGAATTGAGATCGCTAAGCCATCAAACTTTAACTCACAACAATATTCGCTCACACTGCCATGG
The DNA here is from genome assembly GCA_002713485.1 of Acidimicrobiaceae bacterium. Classification (GTDB taxonomy): domain Bacteria; phylum Actinomycetota; class Acidimicrobiia; order Acidimicrobiales; family UBA8592; genus UBA8592. The sequence continues at coordinate 53,076 of PAWI01000017.1, read as the reverse complement.
TCAGTTAATTTGCGTTCAATTTTTTTTATCCACTGATCAAGTTCAGAATCATCAAACGCATTATCTAAAGACATCATTGGAACTGAATGCTTGACTGGTGCAAAAATTTGCGACGGGGAGCCGCCAACGGTTTCAGATGGAGATTCAGGGTCATATGTTTCTGGATACCGCTTTTCTAACTCTTTCAGCTCCCTCATCATTTGATCCCATTCCTGATCAGAAATAGAAGGACTATCCGACTCATAATAAGCAACGTTGTGTTGCCTTATTAGTGTCCTTAGTTCTCGGATTCTAGATTTATTTTCAGCTTCCACAGTACAAATTTTCTACTATCTGTTCGCACGGATTAGCAAAGAACCTCAGAGACTGCGAAAATTCCATATGTGAAGAGAATTTCTTGGTTAGTAGCATTTCGTTTGGCATGGATTCCGATTCCTTTATTTGGGTATGGAGTCTTTGACTCTGCGCTGTCTGACAAAAGTGACCCTATTCAAATCACGATTGTTATAGGCTTATGGATTATCTGGAGCATGGTTCTTGTTGCATCGTTAATTCCTAGTGCCAGTCTACTCACCCTTTATAGAGTCCTTGTGCCTATTTCTGTGGTAGCTGCTATTTGGGGTTCCTTAGAGTCACAAATCAGTTCATCATCTATTTTCTTACTTTTCAGCTGTGCCATTTGCACCTCAATTTGTCTTTTACCCTCAGTAGGATTTTGGTTTGTTAATGGGTCCTCATATGGAGATGAGATAAGACTCCCCCTCAAACCCCCAGGGCCACTACTACTGGGCCCTCTTCCATTAGCCTGGCTCGTTCTAATGTTGACGATAATATTTCCCGCAGTGCTTCTATCCGCTGAAAGTTTCTTCTGGGGAAGTATTACTTTGGGAATCGGTTTAGCGTTGAGTTTCTTTTCTTATCGCTCTTTATCAGCCCTTGCTCATCGATGGGTAGTATTTGTTCCAGCAGGTATCGTACTTCACGATAATATGATTCTGACTGATCCGTTTCTTGTTAGAAAGCCTTTGATCAAACAGGTTAGACCAGCACTTACTTCATCTGACAGCAAAGACTTAACATTGTCTAGCGTTGGAATGTGCCTTGAAGTAGAGCTGTATGAACCCGCAAATTTATCATTGAGTGTGAACCCTCTGGCACCTCCGGATGTGGAAGAGGTGGTTTCGTTTTTCATTAGCCCATCACTGCTATCAGAAACTATAGAGGAAGCAACTAAACGCTCAATCCCGACTCTATGACTTGCTGACAATTGCTGACCCTACGACCTTATTATCATCGTAGAAAACTGCTGATTGACCTGGCGCAATTTTTGTATGCGGGTGCTCCCAAAATATTTTTTCATCTACTCTTGCTTTAACTGTGCGCCCATGGGCACTTGTTTGGATATCAATGACACCTGATATGGGGTCCCCTACCCATTGGATATTTACGATTGGAGTCTCATTGCAAAAGAGGTCTCCCTTAGAACCTGCTGTGACTGTGGCTGATTCAATATCTACATCTATTGCATATCGAGGTTCACCCTTTCCTGAAACACCTAAACCTTTCCGTTGCCCGATAGTTACCATCTGAATTGCAGGCACATTTGCAATTTGTTTTCCTTGAAGATCGATTACTTCTCCGGGGGTCATTACCATTCGCTCTTCTAAGAACCGATGCCGTCCGCCCTTAGTCCTGCTTATAAAGCAAACATCTTGACTATCTGCTTTCCCAGCTGTTTGAAGCGACAGGGATGAAGCCATTTCTCGAACTTGACTTTTGGTTATTTCCCCTATTGGGAATCTAAGCCGTTGTAATTGTTTCTCCTTTAGCATATGAAGGACATAAGATTGGTCTTTTTTAGTATCCATAGAGCGCGCAAGACGCAATCCTTCTGGCTGTCTTACAATTTGTGCATGATGACCTGTGGCTATTAGTTCAAATCCAAGAGCCGTGGCCCTACGAAAGAGCTTGTCAAATTTAACATGCCTATTACATTCTATGCAGGGGTTAGGAGTCTCTCCCATTTTGTGGGNTTCGACATAGGGGTCTACGACATAGCTATCGAACTCATCACCGAAGTTAAAGACATGGTGCTCAATCCCTAGNTGATCAGCGACCCTTCTCGCATCGATAACATCAGATACGGAACAACACCCGGTATCCGAGGTGCCACCCCAAAGCTTCATGGTCACTCCGANAACTTCATACCCCTGATCCATAAGNATTGCAGCCGCTACAGAGGANTCAACTCCACCTGACATTGCGACAAGAATCTTTTGCTTTTCAGTCATGACCCTAATTCCCTCAACCTATTTATTGTGTTTGGAAGTACCTCTACTACTTTATCAACATCACTTTGTGTGTTTTTATACCCAAGAGATAATCGAAGCGACCCTCTTGCCAATTCTCTTTGATAACCCATTGCTGCTAACACATGGGATGGCTCCTGCGCTCCGCTTGAGCATGAGGATGCTGCAGAAGCGAAAATGTTTTCTTGCTCAAGAAGGAAAAGAAGAGCTTCGCTTTCTATTCCGGCAAAACAGAGGTGGCAAGAACCAGGAACTTTATTTTGTCGTTCTTTACCGGTTTCTTCATTGAGGATGCCTGTTTCAAAACTATCTTCTATCTCAAGTAGGCGATTCGCTAAATCATCTCTTAAGAAAGAAACATTATTAAAGNTCATTTGCCTGGTGTCGGCTGTAATCCTAGCTGCTACTGCCATACCCACAATCCCTGCAGTATTGTGAGTACCGCTTCTAAGACCTTTTTCCTGCCCTCCACCTAGTTGCAATGAAGAGACTTTTGTTTGATCTTTTACGACTAATGCCCCTACTCCTTTAGGTCCTCCNAACTTGTGTGCTGCCACACTGATCAGATCAATATTCGCTGTTAATTTAGGAATATCTAACCAAGGAACAGCTTGTACAGCATCTGTATGGATTAGAGCATTAGGAGATTTCTCTTTTATGATTTCGGCGATAGTCTCAAGATCTTGAATAATGCCAGTTTCCCCGTTCACTAAACCAACTGACACCAATGTTGTGTCTTCCTCTATTGTCTCAGAAAGATGGTCGAGATCTAAAGCCCCATACCGGTCTACATCAATGAGTTTNCCGCCGAGAGATTTCGTTGGCTCAAGTACGGCGTGATGTTCAGTGGCAGAGCAAATTACTGAACCACCCAGCGCCGAATGGACTCCAAAAATAGCTAGGTTGTCAGATTCAGTTCCACCTGATGTAAAAACGATGTCTTGGGAATGGCAACCAAATACTTCAGCTAAGTCATCACGTGCATCATCAATCAACCGAAGAGCTTTTCTTGCCAATGAATGTGAGCCTGANGGGTTCGCAAAATCATCTCGTANCACCGGGAGAATTGCTTCAATGACTTCATCCCTAATGGGCGCTGATGCGGCATTATCCATATAAATANTTGAGTTTGACACATGTTAAGAATACTTAAAAAAGGCGATAACTTCACTGTGTCGCAAATCACTAAACGATTANGAAGACTTCATAGATCCNTCAAGTAAGGTTTGNGTATGGCAGAAATTACTGTTAGTACAGAGATCCATGCTCCCCCGAGCCAAGTATGGGACATAGTTAAAGATATAGATGACCATGTTAATTGGATGAAAGATGCTGAACGGATTGACTTTATAAGTGATAAACGAAGTGGTGTTGGAACCAAGTTTGATTGCGCTACAAAAGTAGGACCATTCCGNCTCAAGGACAGAATGGAAATTACAGAATGGATAGATGAAGAGTCAATGGGAGTAAGCCACGAAGGACTAGTCACAGGTTCGGGAAGATTCTCACTACAAGAAACAGCAGACAATCACACCATCTTTACTTGGGAAGAAACACTAGATTTCCCATTCTGGATGGGGGGACCTTTACGTGACCCTGTAGGATCGCGTATTTTGTCAATGATATGGAAAAAAAACCTTACATTACTCAAACAACAAGTTGAATCTNCTTCACTGTGACAAAACTTCTTTTCNTTTGGGTTTAGCGAACAAAGGATCCAACGCCTANAGTCGCTCCAATATGCTTTCAACAGTTTTTGCANATCAAGGTGGCTGGGATGAAATCCTTATGGTAGCCGCTCCAATNATTCTTCTTTTCTGCTTGCTGAAACTTGCAAACAGCCGAGCCAAAAGAAGCTAANACTAACTCTGTCTAGTGATTTCCGCCCCAAGTCTGCTGAGATTCTCTACTAAGCTTTCATAACCCCTATCNATATGAGACGGATCTCGGATCTCTGTTTCTCCTTCAGCGCGTAACGCTGCGATAACTAATGCCGCGCCAGCTCTTATGTCGTGTGCGCGTACAGGGGCTCCTGATAAAGCACTGACTCCACGGATTACGGCATGATGACCCTCAGTTCGTATGTCAGCTCCCATACGAACTAATTCATCGATATAACGGAAGCGACCACTAAATAAATTCTCTGTTACTATCCCAACTCCTTCAGCGACTGCAAGCATAGCGACAAGAAACGGCTTGTAATCAGTTGCTATGCCAGGGTAAGGAAGAGTAGCCAAATCAACTGCGTTCAANGATTTGTTAGCCATTACCCACAGTCCTTCGGAATCGGCAGAAATCCGCATTCCCATTTCACCNACCTTCTGGCAGAGCATATCCATGTGGTCTGGGCGAGCTCCGATAAGGTTTATTTCACCTCCAGCAATTCCCGCTGCTGCAAGGTAGGTAGCAGCTTCAATGCGGTCAGGGATAANTGAGTGTTCTACAGCTTTGAGACCGAGAACTCCTTCAATAACTATCGTTGACGTCCCNGCTCCAAGCACCTTCCCNCCCATTCGATTAAGGAACGAAGCAAGGTCNGCAATTTCGGGCTCCCTTGCTGCGTTTTCAATCGTGGTCTCACCATCTGCCAGAACAGCAGCCATCATTATGTTTTCAGTTGCTCCAACACTTGGGAATTCCAAAACTATGCGATTACCAGTCAATCTCTTACACTTACCTGCGATATATCCGTGCTCCGTCTCGAATTCAGCGCCCAACATTTCTAAACCTCTTAGATGCATATCAATTGGTCTAGGTCCGAAATCATCACCCCCAGGAAGAGCAACCCTAGCCTGACCATACCTCGCAAGTAACGGTCCTAACACGACAATAGATGCNCGCATCTTCTCCACGAGCTCATAGGGGGCTTCAGCCAAAAGATTTCCTGGATTCTCAATCTCTAACGAGTTTACTTCGGTACTCCTGACAGACATTCCCAAAGATTCCAGTAGTTCAGACATAAGCCTAACGTCGGTAATATTTGGAACATTTTTTAGATGAAAGACTCCCTCTGCTAATGAACAAGCAGCCATTAATTTAAGGGCAGAGTTTTTAGCTCCATTAATTTCTACGTCNCCGTAGAGAGGCCCACTTGGTTTCACGAGGATANGATCCATCTCTCAATTATGCTCTGAGTAGTTATCGTTTCCTATAAAAGTATGATCTTTCCTAAAAAAGCTGTTTAATTCAATAGCGATGACTATATTTACCCATACTCGTTCAGTGAAAGAAGAAGAACTCGTAGAAATAACCTCTGCGCGGACGAACTCTCTAATCAGTGAGTATGAAGTTTCATCGGGGACCTTTGGCCTAGTNGAAGGCCCATTCAAACAATACAAACGCACAGTAGAAGTGAAGAATGCNGAAACGGAGTACATAGTAACAGAAACCTATTCTTATAGAATTGCTGCTCCTGTGTGGCGTCTCCTACTTCACTACCCCATGAANCGAGCTCTTAAACGAAGCACTTTAAAAAATTTCAACATTTGGTGGGCGCCACCTAACCGGTTTGATGCCTTAACTTCTACAACCGTTAGTCTTCTCTGCATCGCTGCGGTTATAACAGGTTTTTTCGGTGCACTTATTGGACAAACTGCTACTTTTGCAGCTGAAGAGTTCGGAGCAAGTGACAGGGCTCAGGGCGTGCTTCTAGCAACAATAAGAATAGGCACATTATTAACAATCGTTATTACAGCCTTAGCAGATCGTCGAGGGCGAAAAACACTTCTTGAATTTTCTTTATTAGGAGGATGCATTCTAACGGTTATTAGCGCAGCAGCTCCAAGCCTATGGACTCTTGGGGTCGTACAATCACTTGCTCGAGGTTTTGCAACATCTATAAGTATTTTAATAGGTATCATGGCGGCAGAAGCTTCGCCCAAAGGTAGTAGAGCCTATATAGCAGGCTTACTGACTTTAACCGCTGGTTTGGGGGCAGGTATACCAGTTTGGTTTTTGTTTCTAGCAGATCTGGATATTCAAGGCTGGCGACTGCTTTTTGCGGCTTCGATAATGTTCCTACCCGTAATCAATTGGATTCGTAAGAACCTTAGAGAAAGCCAACGTTACGAAACCCATGTCACTAGCACCAAAGGACAAGACCTCCCCAAACAAAAGATAGTTTTGTCACGTGTCATATTTCTTGCTTCCGTAGCATTTCTACTTTTTGTCTTTGCCTCCCCAGCTAGTCAATTCAGAAATGAGTTCCTTAGAGATGAGCGCAATTTTAGTGCAGCAAAAATCACTCTGTTTCTCCTTACCGCATACACACCTCAGATAATAGGGGTAGCAATTGCAGCGAAAGTTTCAGATATTAAGGGACGGAAGCCTGTTGCAATATTTTCTGTAGGGCTTGGAACCCTTTTCACCGTCATTGCCTATAGCATTTCGGGCTTTGGAATGTGGGCTACCACAATGCTTGCGGGAATTATATCTGCTGGAGCTGGGCCCTCATTGGGGGTCTATAGCGCAGAAATGTTCGGCACCGGACGACGAGGGCAGATTAATGGTTTTCTCTCACTGGTAGCAGTTTCTGGAAGTGCTGTGGGGCTACTTCTATGTGGTGACCTTTCTGAAAGGTTTAATAGTTTCGGGAAGGCCTTTGGAATTTTGTCGATAGGTCCCTTGCTGGTTCTATTGATAGTAGGTTTTTTATTTCCAGAGTCTGCTAACCAGGAACTTGAAGACCTAAATCCTGAAATATGATTTCAACGAAGAGAATATAACCATTCGAACAAAGGCCCTATGATCTTTGAAGTGTCTTTAGGATCATGACTTTGCCCCTCAAGGATATGGATACTTACTTCAGATGAGATCCATTTCGCATAGTGGCGTAGTAATTGTGGCGAGCCGAAGGGGTCTCTATCTCCTGAGATGAGAATAGTTGGCCTCCGTATTCTGTGTAAATGGTTTACGCGTAAAGACTCCGGCTTTCCAGGTGGATGAAATGGGTAACTTAGCAGCACTAACCCTCTCGCTGACAGGCCATTAGCAACAGCCATCGAAGCAACACGTCCCCCCATAGATCTGCCTCCTATAACGAGGCTGCTTTGAGGAACAGATAATTTCTCAGCGAAGCTTACCGCTACTTCACCAACCTCCTTGATGAGTCTGTCTGCTCTCGGTGGAGGTCCTTTGGCGTTGGCTTCACGGTAAGCAAAGTTGTATCTAAGGATAGGAATATCAATCAATCTCTCAATGTCTAGAAAGGTTCGGTGGCCCCTATTCCCACCCGCTCCATGAAAAAGGATTAAGCCTTTGGGTTTCATAACATTAACTTTAACGAAGCAATATTCTTCGCGCCTCGGTAAGCTCTTGTATTCTTCGGGCAACATTCACCTGACTGTCATCCTCACCAGTGTCTGGATGAGTTGATCGGAGTAACTTACGGAACTGCTTTTTAACTTCGTCTGCGTCTGGATTGGTATCAGAGAAACCTAGAACCTTTAATGCCCAACTTTCTGAACTATCGTGACCTAAATCGGCGACAAATTTATCATGGCGGCTCAAGAGATACGAAATAAAATCTGTTCCTACATCACCTCTCCACTTAACAGCCTTATTCATGAGGTTGACTACAGCTGGACGGTCTTTATAAGCAAACTGACTAATTGAATAAGCTGCTGCAAGAATATTTTGTTCAGCCGCAGCTTCATTAAGTTCAAAAATAAATCTATATTTGCCCTCGTGTTCTTGAAGCCGATGGACTGTTCGTGCAAGCCCTACCTTATCTTCCTGAAATCGATGGCGTAGTCGAGGTTGGGATATTCTCTCGCCTCGTTGCAGCTGATTGAGGAGCTTTCGATAATCGTCATAGAAATCTTCATCAATATCAGGGATAAATCGAGCGACAATGCCAGCTAATAGAACTGCCCCGTTTCCTGAACCTTTTGTCAATGGCAAGTACACGTACCCCAAAGCAACACGACGTGTAGGAGCATTTGTTCTTGAGTGGAAAATCTCAAGTTCGGCTAGGAGCATGATCTCAGACTAGATGCGAATATGATTTGCCTACATATCAAGAAGTTAATAATAAAAAAGCAATGTTTCCTGTGTAATACTTCACTTTGATGCCACGCCGGTTGTAGCGTTTGAATTATACGAACTTGGAGCACTAATGAGCGACATAAAATCACCTGACCGTAACCTAGCTATGGAGCTTGTAAGAGTAACCGAAGCTGCCGCAATGGCTGCAGCAAGATGGATGGGAAGAGGAGATAAAGAGGGAGCAGATGATGCTGCCGTGAATGCTATGAGATTTGTTCTCCGAAGCGTCAGCATGGATGGTATTGTCATCATCGGAGAGGGCGAAAAGGATGAAGCGCCAATGCTTTATAACGGCGAGCAAGTTGGTAATGGTTCGTCACCAAAATGTGATGTTGCAGTTGACCCTATTGATGGGACAACATTAACTTCACTAGGCAGAGGTAACGCTATAGCAGTTTTAGCAGTTAGCGAAGAAGGCACTATGTTCGACCCTGGACCTTGTGTTTATATGGAAAAGATTGCCGTTGGCCCCCAAGCGAAAGGGCTCGTGGATATTGATGCATCTCCGACGGATAATCTGAATGCTATTGCTTCAGCGAAAGGCGAATCAGTGAGAGATTTGACTGCTGTTGTTCTTGATAGACCCAGGCATGACGACTTAGTTGCAGAACTACGAGAGGCTGGAGCACGTATACGTCTAATTCCAGATGGAGATGTAGCAGGAGCTATCTCAACGGCATGGCCAGATTCAGGTGCTGATATTCTCTTTGGAATAGGAGGCACTCCAGAGGGTGTTATTGCAGCCGCTGCCTTGAAGTGCATGGGGGGAGACCTTCAGGGTAAACTTTGGCCTAGAAACGAGGCTGAGAAGGCTCAAGCTATCGCTGATGGATATGACCTAGACCAAACGCTGACGGTAGATGATTTGGTAAGTGGAGATAACTGCTTTTTCGCTGCGACAGGTATAACTGATGGTGACTTGCTTCGTGGGGTCCAATACGAGCGGAATACTATCGTTACTCAATCTCTTGTGATGCGCTCGAAGTCAGGGACTGTTCGGCTAGTTAACGCACAGCATGCTCAAGATAAGTTAAATGCGATTAGCGAAATAAACTACGGATAGAGAGAATCTAGGAATGACAGATTTACGTTCAAAAACCGCACTTGTAACTGGAGGAGGCACAGGTATAGGGTTCGGAATCGCCGCGAAACTCTTGACTGCTAATGCAAAAGTAACTATTGCCGGACGCCGAAAAGAAGTCCTGAAAGAAGCAGAACTTCGATTGCACGCCTTCGCTGCCTCTCCAGATAACATCGCAACAGTAGTTTGTGATGTAACTAGCTCAGGAGCTGTAAAAGATGCTGTTAACGCAGCAGCAAACTCAGATGGTGTATTGGACATCGCAGTCGCTAATGCTGGTATTGGAGCTGGTGGGCCTTTCCTTAGCATGACAGATAATACTTTCCGGTCTGTACTTGAAGTTAACGTAATTGGCGCTTTCAATACTATTCAAGCGGCAGCTGAAACTATGAGAACATCTGGGGGATCCATAATCGCAATATCTTCGATAGCTGGTGCTCTCGGGGGAAGATTTCGAGCCGCATACGCTTCCAGCAAAGCTGCCCTCGACATGCTTGTTCGGAGTGCTGCTGACGAATTAGGTGGATTCGGAATCCGCGTTAATTCAATCCGTCCCGGAGTTGTAGAGTCGGAGGCCACAGCGATGATGTTTGAGCACATGCCTCATATTATTGATGATTACAAAAAGAATATGCCACTAGGCCGTGTTGGAGAGCCAGAGGAAGTTGGCGATGCCGTTGTTTGGTTAGCTGGAGATGAAAGCTCTTGGGTCACTGGTCAGAACATAGCTGTCGACGGAGGGCATACTCTCAGACGAGCGCCTGACCTTGAACCAGCTATCAGAGCACGATTGGGAGACGAAGAATTCTCAAAGCTAGCAAAGCCAGGATCTGGACCTAACGGTTAGATAGGATCATATGCCAGCAACAGCTTCAAGACGCACCTCGGCTCTATTAGCTGCAGCAACAGCTTCAGAGTTTGAGGGGTCATTAGCGAGGTCACTCTTTGCACTTTCCAAAGATGCTTTCGCTCGCTCAATATCAATGTCCTCAGCGAGCTCTGCAACATCACACAATAGTGCTACATGATTATCGGAGACTTCTACAAACCCGCTATGGACAGCAATTCGTTGGACCCCGCCATCGCTAAGTGCTACGCGAACGACTGAAGAAACTAAATTTCCCACAAATGGTACGTGACCTGGTTGGAACCCTATTTCACCGTCGCTAGTTCTTGCGATCACAAGTTCAGCATCACCTTCATAAACAATCTTTTCGGGTGAGACTAACTCTATTCGCAGTGACATCTTAATCTTCCAATCTTATGAAATCTTCTTAAGCGTTTGATTCCAGTTCGGCAGCTTTTCTTTCAACTTCTTCAGCGCCTCCAACCATATAAAAAGCCTGCTCAGGTAGATGGTCTAAGTCTCCCTGAACTAATGCCTCAAATGAAGACACTGTGTCATCAATGCTAGTGAAAACTCCAGGTTGCCCAGTGAAGACTTCAGCTACGAACATTGGTTGTGAGAGGAACCGCTCAACTTTTCTTGCTCTGTCAACTGTTACTCGGTCTTCTTCAGAAAGTTCATCAAGGCCAAGGATAGCAATAATGTCCTGTAGCTCCTTGTACCTTTGAAGGACCTCCTGTACGCGTCGTGCGATGTTGTAATGTCTGTCACCTACAACCTCTGGTGTCAAAATTGTTGATGTTGATGCTAGGGGGTCTACAGCAGGATAGATCCCCAGAGACGCAATATCTCTGCTCAATTCAGTAGTTCCGTCAAAGTGGGTGAAGGAAGTGAAGGGAGCGGGATCCGTGTAGTCATCGGCGGGCACGTAAACAGCTTGCAGTGAAGTAATAGATTTTCCTCTAGTAGAGGTTATCCTCTCTTGTAGTTCACCCATTTCATCAGCAAGAGTTGGCTGATAGCCCACCGCAGATGGCATGCGACCAAGAAGTGTCGATACCTCAGAGCCTGCTTGCACAAAGCGGAAGATGTTATCAATGAACAGTAGCACGTCTTGGTTTTGGACATCTCTAAAATATTCAGCCATAGTGACGCCTGCAAGCGCGATTCTTAGACGGACTCCAGGTGGTTCGTCCATTTGTCCGAATACAAGAGCTGCCTTGTCAAGCACGCCCGATTCTTCCATCTCAAGGAAAAGGTCTGTTCCTTCTCGAGTTCTTTCGCCGACACCAGCGAACACTGATACTCCATCATGCTGTGTGGCTACTCTGTTAATCATTTCAGTGATAAGAACAGTCTTGCCAACACCTGCACCACCGAATAAACCAATCTTTCCACCCTCTTTGTAAGGAGTTAAAAGATCAATAACTTTAATGCCGGTCTCAAACATCTTTGCCGATGGCTCAAGACTATCAAATGAAGGAGCTGGACGGTGAATCTCCCATCTCTCATCAATATCTAATGAATCTAGTTCAACATCAAGCGGCTCTCCGATCACATTCCACACGTGGCCGAGAGTTACATCACCCACTGGCACCTGAATACCTGACCCAGTGTTCCTCACTGCTGTCCCTCGGGTTAACCCATCCGTAGGCTTGAGCGAGATTGCGCGGACTCTGCTGTCACCTATCTGCTGGGCTACTTCAGCAAGAACTGTAATTGTCTCGCCATCTACAATTAAGTCAAACGACAGCGCTGAGTTAATTTCGGGGAGTGAGTCCTCTGGGAACTCAACGTCGATTACTGGACCAGCGATTGAAACCACTTTTCCATCTTTGGTTGTTGTATCTGATTCTGTTACTGTCATTTCTGCTCCTAGGCAAATATATCTATAGGCTTATACCCTAATTTGTGTATCGTCATTGTCGTATTCAGTGGGTTCGTCGTCGCTTCCATCTCCGAGAGCTTCAGCACCGCCTACAATCTCCATAATTTCAGTGGTAATCGCATCTTGGCGTGCCCTGTTAAGAGCCCTGCTTAATTTCGTAATTAATTCTTCTGCATTATCTGTAGCTGATTTCATAGCACGCTGCCGGTTAGCATGCTCAGAAGCTGAAGCGTCAAGTAACGCTGAATATAGTCTCGATTCGACATATCGTGGTAATAGAGCTGACAGCACTCCCTCGGGTGATGGTTCAAATTCGAAGAGTGCCCGTGAGTCAGCGTCCCCACCTCCCTCTGAAGCAACGGTTTGCATTGACTCAAGAGGAAGGAACTTTCTTACAGCTACTCTTTGGGTACCCATAGATACAAACTCTTGGTATGCAAGTATTACTTGATCGACTTCTTCCGTAACAAATAGCTCTCGTACTTTTGAAGCCACAACTCTTGCATCTTCATACGATGGTGTGTCTGTCATACCTGAAAATGAAGCTTCGATTTTGTAATTACGAAATCGAAAGTAGTCAACTGCTTTCTTCCCAACAAGAACCAATTTATATTTTTTACCTTCAGTTTGAGCTGCCATGACTTCCTTTTCAGCTGCCCGTATAACTGATGAGTTATAGGCACCGGCGAGACCACGATCAGAAGTAATCACAACGAAACCAACGGAAGATACAGCATCTGCCGACCTAAGCAGCGGGTCATCAATCCCGACTCCACCTGCGGCAAGGTCTTCAATGACTCCTGTCATTTTTGAGGAGTAGGGCCTGGCAGCGTTTGCTCGAGTCATAGCCTTGACAACACGAGTTGCAGCAATCAGTTCCATAGCGCGTGTTATTTGCTTCGTTGACTGGACCGAATTGATCCGCCTACGGAGTGCTCGTTCCTGACCACCCGGCATGTGATTAGCCCTCGCTATCCGGTCCGCGAGCTATATCAGTCTCGGGAAGTGTAATGTCTGAGTCAACCATTTCTGTATCGGCGTCGGGTTGTTCTTGAGCCTCAACAGATATTCCTGAAGACCCATCCGAAGATTCAAAACTCTCTGCATACGAATTAATGATTGAATTTAAGGCATCCTCATCAACAGTCCCAGATGAAACTATTTCTGATAGAAGTCCAGAGTGTTGGGATCGTACTAGGTCTAAAAGACCCTCTTCGAATCGACCAACATCCTCCACAGGTATCTCATCAAGGTAGCCTTGTGTACCAGCAAATAGTGATACTACTTGCTCTTCAACTTTCATAGGGGAGTTTATTCCTTGCTTAAGTAACTCTGTAAGCCGGTATCCCCTGTCAAGTTGTGCTTGCGAAACAGCGTCGAGGTCAGAACCAAACGCAGCAAAAGATTCTAGTTCACGGAACTGTTGGAGGTCAGATTTGAGAGTTCCAACAGCAGTTTTCATAGCTTTGATTTGTGCAGCTGATCCAACTCGCGAAACCGATATACCCACATCAACTGCAGGGCGGACTCCGGACTTGAATAAGTCATCTTGTAGGAAAATTTGCCCGTCTGTGATAGAGATAACGTTTGTTGGGATGTACGCTGATACGTCGCCAGCTTTCGTTTCAATTACTGGCAGAGCGGTGAGGCTTCCTGCACCTAAATCGTCGCTCAGTTTAGCTGCCCTCTCGAGTAGTCGGCTGTGTAGGTAAAAGACATCGCCTGGGTATGCTTCTCGTCCAGGAGGACGACGAAGAAGCAATGCCATTTGCCTGTATGCTTCTGCCTGTTTTGAAAGGTCATCATATACTACTAAGGCGTGTTCACCATTATCCATCCAATGCTGTCCGATTGAACACCCTGCGTATGGGGCCAGGTATTTAAAGGGTGCAGGGTCGGAAGCAGGAGCGACGACAACAACTGTGTATTCCATTGCCCCAAATTCCTCTAAGGTTGCTACTGTTTGAGCGACCGTTGAAGCTTTTTGACCAATTGCTACGTAAATGCACTTAACGTCAAGACCTTTTTGGTTAATGATGGTATCGATTGCAATTGTGGTCTTACCAGTTTTTCGATCTCCAATTATTAGCTCCCTTTGGCCTCGCCCAACTGGAATCAGAGAATCTATCGCCTTTATTCCAGTTTGCATCGGCTCGTGCACAGGTTGACGTCCGATAATACCTGGTGCCTGTACTTCCATACGTCTAGATTGAGAACCTGTTATGGCCCCCTTCCCATCTATGGGGTCTCCTAAAGCATTTACGACTCTGCCAAGCATTGCGTCACCGACGGGCATTGAGAGAATCTCACCCGTCGATCGAACGGCTTGACCTTCTTCAATTCCAGTAGTCTCTCCAAGGACAACCGCACCGATGGTGTCCTCGTCAAGGTTAAGTGCTAAACCGACAATTCCGCCTTCAAATTGGAGCATCTCGTTTACGGCAGCGTCTGGAAGACCCGATACTCGGGCAATACCGTCCCCAACCTCAACGACCCTTCCAACTTGGCCAGATGCCAGCGATGGTTCAAATCCATCTAGGTTTTTCCTTATCGCTGAAGCGATATCATTTGTGTTTATAGTGAGCTCTGCCATATTAAAACGCCTCTCGGAGCTGCTTGAGTCTTGTTCGGACTGTTCCATCAATTACTTCATCTTCGATCTGCACAAGCAGACCTCCCATCACTGATTCATCAATAATGACTTTCATTTCTACATCTTTACCTGTCGCTGTTTTTAGTGCAGCAGCAAGGCGTGCTTGTTGGTCTTCTGACAAGTCAACCACTGAGTAAACTTCAGCGACTGCTTTGTCTCGTGACTCGGCACCGAGCCCGACAACTTGGTCAGCAATAGCTTTGATTTCACTTGCCATCCCTGCGGCTATAAGCATTGAAATAAGTGCTACTGATGCTTGACTTGCTTGACCTTCTAAGAGGTCTTCAACTATTTGCTGCCTTCTTGCAGAAGGAATTGAGTTATCGTTAATTGTTGCTTTCAACTCTTCCGATGATTGAAGTACTTGAGCGAAACGATAGATTTCATCTTCAACTCGAGTCCCATCTCCTTCAGAGGATGCAACTGACAGGATAGCCTGTGCGTAACTCTTTATTTTTTCTTCTGACATCAGTGCCTCATGTTCCTAGTTAGAACCTACTTGATTGATGTAGTTTTCGATAAGGCGAGCCTGTGCTTCCGCATCAAGGTTTGCCTCAACGACTCTTTCTGCCGCACCGACGACGATTTCTGCCACTTCACCTTGCAGGTCGCCCATAGCTCTTTCTCTGGCTGCGTCTATATCTGAAGCAGCTTGAGCTTTCATTTCAGCAATTTCCGACTCGGCTCTTTGTTGAAGGTCTGAGCGAAGAACCTCAGCTTGTTGCCTTGCTTCTTCAAGAATTGCTGCTGCAGCTGATTTTGCATCGGCAAGTTCAGCTTCATATTCAGATTTAACTGCCTGAGCCTCAGTTTTTGCTTTATCGGCTTCGTCTAAGTCGGATGCTATTTTTTCTGATCGTTCGTTCATTATTCGCTGAACGGCAGGGAATCCCTTCCACAGCATGAGCGCTAGCAACACAACGAATGCTCCGCCTCCCCAGATAACTTCGTTAATTTCAGGGATAATTGGGCTTGGAGCTTCAATACAGCTATCAAAGATTTCGCCTATTGCATTTATGTTCTCTTCTTCGGCTATGTTTTCTGGTGTTAACTCAGCTGCGCCAAATCTCTCAGCGTATTCGTCTACCGAACACTTTCCGAGACTTTCGCCTGCAGCTAGGGCATTCCCAGCAAGACCAAACATCAAAAGCATTCCGGTCAATGCTGAAGCAAATATGAGTCTTTTCTTCATTTTAGTTTTACCTTCGTTATTAAAGCGGTCTATGGGAGCAACAAGATGAACACAACGAAACCAATTAGCGCAAGTGCTTCGGTGAACGCTATGCCCAAGAACATAGTTGTTCTGGCCGTTCCCGCAGACTCTGGCTGTCTGGTCATTGCGTCGATCGCTGCGCCGACGACTATTCCAATACCTACTCCAGGGCCGATAGCTGCGAGTCCATAGCCAAGGCCTGCGCCTATAGCTTTGAGACCTTCACCTTCGGTTACTGCGGCGGCAAGGATACTTATTGTTGATGCAATTAAGCTGAGCACTGTATCTCCTAGTGTTCTGGGTGTATAGCACCGCCCATGTAAACGGCGGTGAGAATTGTAAAGATGAAGGCTTGGAGAAACGAAACAAGAATCTCAAAACCTGTCATCAGGATTAGCATTGCAGCCGGAGCTACTGCTCCGACATATGTGCTGTCCCACAGCGTGGCTGACAGGACAGCGAACGTTACGAGCAGAAGGTGGCCAGCAACCATGTTGGCCCACAACCGAATCGCTAACGAGAGTGGTCTAATTATAAATACCGAGAAGAACTCGATAGGTGTGACGATAATGTATAGCGCCTTTGGAACGCCAGGAGGGAAAAGACTGTTCTTTATATAACCAAAGAAGCCTTGGTTTTTCACTCCCAAGAAATTATAAATAACCCATACCATAAGGGCCATTGCAATTGGAACGGCCATTCTTGCATTAGCAGGGAATTGAATAAACGGAATAACTTCGAAAATGTTAGAAAAGAAGATGAAGAAGAACATTGTAGTGAGGAAGGGAACGTATTTCTTTCCATCGGCTCCCATTGTTTGGGCAACTATGCTGTCCTCAACAAAATTGATGCCACCTTCAGCAACGTGGGATATGCCTCGAGGCACTAATCCTTTCTTTGACCCAGCCAGTAAGAAGAGGCCGAGAGTCAACGCAAACGCAAATAAATAAACAAGCACAGTCTTATTCATCGCTAAGGGAGTTCCTTCAAACGCGAAATCTGGCCATTCAAAGAGATGGCTGACTGGAGGAAATTCAAGCGCAAGGATCTTCACTTTTAACACGGCTCCTAATCTAGACTCTTTTTGCGGTTTTGTCTTTTTACGCGGGGCTTTAATCCCGGATACTTAAGAGTGGCAGAAACATAGCGAGTTTCCCAAATCAAAAGACCTAAATGTAAAAAAATTAAGATAAGAGCAAAAGGCATAATCTCAAACCAAGCTTGATTCCTTATAGGCAAAATAGTCCCAGTGATAATTCCCATTCGCAGGACAAAGCCACCTAACACTGCGCTCATAAGAAGTTGAGGTGAGATTTTTACTGCCCAATCAATTATCCAAGCACCTGCAATAAAATTTGCGAGAACAATCCCTAATGCTATAGCACCGCAAGCAAGACCTGAAAGTCCCCAGATCACTGAAGCCAACACCAACAAGAAGGGAGAAATGATTAAACCTCTTCTGAAAATGTCAGCTGCTACTTCCCGTTCAGGCGCCTGGTGATTACCGTCTGAACCATCTTGTTCAATCGCCATTGCTACCTTTTCCTTTCGCGTCGGGCAATGAATCTTCATAAGATTTCATCTTTTGAGTGTACGTGTACCAAAGTTTCCAAATCTCATATACCGCCACTACTCCCCCCAATGAAGCTAATAGGATAGGCCCGGTCCCCAACCATTTATCAAGGAGATAACCAAAGAACGCGAAAAGAGCCGGAGTCAGCACTAGCTCGAAAGCCGCCACCACTCCATCTTCTGCAGCCTCAAGTGCTCTGACTGATTTTGCTACCACTCAGTAGCTCCTTAATATTCATAGAGGACTCGTTATAAATCACTAACGCAATCTATCACCACGTCTTGCGAATGGGTTAAAGAAGTTGAAGAAATAATAAACGTGTTGCCATAGTCTCAGAGATGCTCATATAGCTATCAAGCAGACATAGAAATCAACTAGGCTCATGTTTATCAGCGAGTGGCTCAAGGAGTGTTATGAGTGAAAGAGTTAACGATCAAGATCTGTCACCCGAGTCAAAGGCATTCAAATATGGGTTGGATGTCATAGATAAGACCGAACCGCTAATAGCCGACTACATTAGAGGAGAGTTGGAAAATCAGCGGACTCAACTGAAATTGATCGCCTCTGAGAACTACGCTTCTCCCGCCGTACTTTTGGCCATGGGCAACTGGTTTAGTGACAAGTACGCTGAAGGAACTCCCGGTCACAGATTCTATGCTGGTTGCGAGTTCGTCGATAAAGTTGAGGTTCTTGCTTCCCAACATGCGAAAGAGCTATTCGATGCTGAGTACGCATACGTACAGCCCCATTCTGGCATTGATGCAAATCTTGTTGCTTTCTGGGCACTATTGGCTTACCGAGTAGAAGCACCTTTCCTTCAAGATAAAGAAGTTAGACACGTCAATGACTTAAACGATGGAGATTGGGCAACGTTGCGAAAAGCTTTTGGTAATCAGCGAATGATTGGAATGTCACTTGATGCTGGTGGGCACCTTACTCACGGCTTCCGCCCGAACATTTCAGGAAAGTTGTTTGACCAAAAGTCATATGGAGTAGACCCAGATACAGAGTGCCTTGATTACGCTAATATTAAACTGCTTGCTGAAGAATTTCGCCCCATGATAATTGTCGCCGGATATTCCGCATACCCTCGAAAAGTTAACTTCGCAAAAATGCGAGAAATCGCTGACTCAGTTGATGCCTTATTGATGGTAGATATGGCTCATTTCTCAGGCTTAGTCGCTGGAAAAGTATTTACTGGTGACTTTGACCCTATTCCACATGCTCACATCGTTACCTCGACTACGCATAAATCTTTGCGTGGCCCCCGAGGTGGGATCGTCCTCTCCAACGAAAAAGGGCTCAATGAACACATAGATAAAGGCTGCCCTATGGTTCTAGGAGGACCTCTTGCAAATATTATGGCAGCAAAAGCTGTTGCCTTCGCTGAAGCTAAAACAGCTTCCTTCCAAGCATACGCCCAACAGGTTGTAGATAATGCCCGTGCTCTCGCTGAAGGTATAGAAAAGAGAGGAGGAAGGTTAGTTACCGGAGGAACAGAAAACCATCTAGTCCTTGTTGATGTTAGAAGCTTTGGCCTGACAGGACGACAAGCGGAAAGCGCTCTTGAAGAATCTGGAGTAATCGTCAACAGAAACTCAATCCCATTTGACCCAAACGGAGCGTGGTACACATCGGGCATCCGGCTCGGAACACCAGCATTAACCAGTCTGGGAATGGATTGCGATGATATGGGAGAAGTAGCCGACATCATCTGCTCGACTCTCTCCTCAACGGAACCTTCACAGACTAAAACTGGTGAAATCTCAAAAGCTAAATTTACTCTTGATCAAAGTTTCATAGCTCAAAGTAATGGACGATGCAACAAGCTTCTTTCCATGAATCAGCTCTATCCTAATGTAAATATTGAAGGATCTATATAAAGCCCTTAGAGGTTATTTAACTTTTGAACTCGCTGAGTGTGGCGACCCCCTTCAAACTCTGCATTGAGAAAGGCTATGAGAGACTCTCGAGCGGTCTCAACCTCTATTAGTCTTTCTCCGAAGCAAACAATGTTCGCATCATTGTGTTGCCTTGCAAGCGTTGCTGTTTCAACGCTATGAACAGTGGCAGCCCGAACACCAGAAATCTTATTAGCTGCCATGCCTATTCCTATTCCACTGCCACAAACAAGGAGCCCCACGTCTGCATCGTTATTTGCCACTGCTCTTCCAACTGCTGACCCGAAGTCAGGATAATCAACCCTTTCCGTATCATGGGTTCCTAGATCCGTTACTGAGTAGCCGAGGTCATTGAGAACATTCACTAATTCTGTCTTTAAAGTGAACCCTGCATGGTCATTTCCAACTGCAATTCTTTCCATAGTTAAGAAGCTAGTTCGTTTCATCCAGTGATGGGAGGATTAAATCAATGCGCAGCTAGATAAAAGGATTTTCAATCAAAGAAGTGCTGATAGTAAATCGGCTTCTGGAATTGGTCCCTCACGAATAACTTTAGGAGTTCCATTGCCCAGTTCGATTATCGTTGACGCCGTTCCATAGGAACACTCCCCTCCATCAATGATCAAATCAGCGCTATCAAATGATTCGGGCATTTCCGAGATGCGCAAAGGAGTAGGCTGCCCATGGATATTTGCGCTTGTAGCAGCAATTGGGCCAACTTTTGCACACAATCCTCGAACGAAATCATGATCAGGGCTCCTGACTGCGACTGTCCCATTCTGTGTTAATAATTCGTTCATGTGTTCAAGCACATCTGGTAAAATTAAAGTCAATGGACCGGGCCAGAAGACCTTAGCTAAAGTTTGTAATTCTTGGCCATTAAAAGTGCTGCAATCATTTACTTGAGTCATATCGCTCAAGAGAAGTGGAAGCGACATCTCTTGTGGCCTCTTTTTGATAGCGTAAATGCGCTCAAGTGCATCGGAAAATTTTGGAAGAGCACCTATTCCATAAACAGTATCTGTTGGGAATATGACCACACCACCTGATTCCAAAACATTGGTAGCTTCTATCAAAGCAGTATCAGTTTCTGAAGAAAGGTCTATTTTTCCCATACACAACTCATTATTCTTGGTTTCCCAGTAAGATCTTTGAAAATTTCAATACTTGAATACCCTAACTCTCGAGCAGTTTCTGCCATAGAATCAGTCTGGTCCGGAGCCATTTCCAGAACAACTCCCCCACTTTTCATAAGCCATTTGGGCGATGCCAATAGAATAGTTTCAATATATTCTGTCCCCTTTTCTCCAGCGAAAAGAGCCTCATGAGGTTCGAAATTAGCAACTTCATTCGGTAATGACTCACTATCAGCTATATAAGGAGGATTTGAAACAATCAGGTGAAATGAGTTCCGAAGTTCTCTAGGAAGGTCATCGAACCAACAACTATGAAAAACTTTTACCTTCACAGCATGATTCCCCAAACCTGCCAAATTTGCTGATGCAACTTTGAGAGCCTCTGCAGATTTTTCAACTAAATAAACCTCAACATCGTTGCGCTCTTGGGCAATAGCTAAACCGATTGCACCTGAACCAGCCCCTAGATCACAAACAAATTTTTTCGAGCGCCGATCAAACTGAGAAAGCATTGTATGCGCAACATCTACAAGGGTTTCTGTTTCTGGACGCGGGATTAGAACTCTGTGGTCAACAAGCAGGTCTAGTTCCCTAAAAGACCAAGATCCCAAAGCATATTGAATAGGCTCACCACTTAATCTCCTACTGAGAATTNTATTCAAGTGTTTTNCTCCAAGTAANGGGGCTTCATTTCTAATATTTTTGAGAANCTCTTCTCGGCTNAAACCCGATGCGGTTTCAATAATCCACTGAGCTTCAACTTTGTATGAGTCTATCCCATTCTCTTCTAAGGACTTAGCTGTTTCCNTTAGNAGATCTGCCCAAGTTACTTTATTGGTATTCGTGCTACTAGCAACTATGNATTCACTCATTATCTTCTAGAGAGGTTAACTGTATCGCACGCTCGTTCTCAGCAAGCGCATCAATTACTTCATTAATTTCGCCGCTTAGTATACGGTCAAGCTTGTANAGAGTTAGCCCTATCCTATGATCNGTGACTCTATTTTCCTTGAAGTTATAGGTCCGTATCTTCTCAGANCGGCCTCCGCCACCCATCTGCCCTTTCCGTGAAGCAGATTGCTCAGCTTGCACTCGCTCTTGCTCAGCCTGAAGAAGCCTAGACCGAAGTACAACCATTGCGCGTGCTTTATTTTGCAACTGGCTCTTTTCATCTTGCATAGAAACAATAATTCCAGTNGGTTTGTGTGTTATTCGAACTGCAGAGTCTGTNGTATTTACGGATTGCCCTCCTGGCCCTGATGACCTGAAGACATCAACTTGCAAATCTGATTCCTCGATTCGGATATCTATTTCATCAGCTTCTGGAAGAACCGAGACAGTTGCTGAAGACGTATGCACACGGCCCTGAGTTTCCGTCACAGGTACACGTTGGACTCTGTGAGGACCGCCCTCATATTTCATCTGACTCCAGACATCACCACCCTTTAGAATGAACGTGATTGAGGTAAAGCCCCCCATGTCCGACTGTTGGCTGTTGAGCACTTCTAACTTCCAACCCCGCTTGCTCGCAAAGCTTGAATACATTTCNAACAAGTCTCGAGCAAATAGGTTTGCTTCCTCTCCGCCCTCAGCTCCTCTAATTTCTAAAATAACATTTTTATTTTCATTCGGGTCTTTAGGGATGAGNAGCTGCCTCAATTCCATTTCGAGAGATTCTAAACGTTCCTGAGTTATATTAATTTCCTCTCGAAGTAACTCCCGGTCAGACCCNTCGGCCTCNGTCAGCATTTCTTTTGCNGTCTCAATATCCTCAGTTGATGACCTTATATGTCTGATACATTCAACTATATTTTCGAGCTCGCTGTATCGCCGCGCTACTTTTGCGTACTCTGATTGGTCCGCAAGCAGGTCTTGATCTCCTAAGCGATCTTGTATGTCAAGAAACTCTTGCTCTAATTCTTCGTGAAGATCTGCCATGAAGTGAGAATAGCCTCATTTACTTTAAGTCTGTTATGTTCATTAAATTGATTTAGAAAAAGCTAGTAATTAGTTGGCCACGGAGCTTCAACTTCAATAAAAGATGCAGGAACTCGTAGATGTGTTGCTTGACGTTCGATAGCAGGATATGTATCGATAGCAGGGTGGATTAACCAAATCTCATCAGCTGAATAGGCCTCAAGTAGTTGAGCAGCTGTTGGAACAGCTTCTAAATCCGCACCGGCGAACGCCGTTACTATGATCGCCTTATTATCTCGTTTGCCGATTGCAGATGCTGGCAAACCATGTGAAATGTTCATCGGTAGGTTTGGTGATGCGACATATTTAATTTCATTAAATCCGAAATTCTTATATGAATTTATAAATTCGTGGATAAGCCACTTTGATCTTGCCACTCTATTAAGTGGATGAGGTGTGCTTTCTTTGTGTCGGAACTTGAGGATGTCTTCAATAGCACGTAACAGCGTTGTTTCAATTGCCTCATTAGAGTTAATGATCTTGTGCGCCTCTTGGTCATAGATCCCAACGCCAACTTGTATTTGATTTTCCCCGTTCTGATCAAGAACGACTTCTGCGACTTCTAATCCTCTTACCTCAGCTTTAACTTTGCCATGTTCAAAAACGATCCGGCAATTGTTATGTTCTAGCAGAGACCTTATTCCGGAATCTATCGAAAACTCATGCTCTGGAGTTGAAGCATTCGATTCTGGATGCGGGACTAAAGTATTGCCCTCAACAACCCAAAGGCTACATCTCGTAGCAAATCCTTTGATTTGGGCAGATAGTTGACTATTGGGTTTGTCTAATATCAAGTTCAGGACTGTATCAGGAGGTACCAGAGTTAGGGCTATCGCAAGAGTTGAGACCTTGTCATGATTGGCGTAAATGAACGTATTCTCCCCACCAGTAATCACTGTTGCAGCATTCTTTGTCTTGATAGAGTATTCCTGCCCCGGAAAAGCCTTCTCAACTAGTGATTGCGTCTTTAACAGNTTNAGACGGGCAAACTGCTCGGATTCAACCATTATTGAAAGCTCGTGGAGTTGATCTATTCTTCAGAGTCAGCTGAACGCTTTCGTTTTCCATATCGCTTTTCGAACCGTTCGACACGNCCGGCTGTATCAACAATTGTCATAGTCCCTGTGAAGAAAGGGTGACTGGTTGAAGAAATGGGAACCTTNGCNAACGGGTATTCTTCGCCATCTTCCCATTTGATAGTTTCATCAGTCTCAATNGTNGATCTTGTAATCCAAGATTCNCCTGANGAAGTATCTTGAAATACCACGGCTCTATATTCAGGATGAATGTCTGCTTTCATTGTAACTCCATGGACTTGTCAGTTTATCGTACCTTTGGACCTTCACTTATGCACCCACAGCNCTGATGATTTCTATNAGATTTNATTCAGAAGTTGCGTGTTATCNTCCGTGCTTGAAATCTTTTGGATCAAGGNCTTCATTCCCTCAGATGGTGAATTGTCTCCCATAGTCTTTCGAATAGCGCTGCGCAGTTTCAAGATACTTCTGTGCTCTTCATCTGAATTAAACGATTCTTCATTCTGAGTAACAGATTTTCTTAAATCAATAGCAGGTGAAATACCTGCGTCATAAATTTCTTGTGATAGATACATTTCTGAAGTGCTTCCCCCTTGAAGCTCTTGAATCAACATTTCATCAAGTCTCGATGTTGTTCCGCTCATCACACTTGCAAGGACTGTAAGAGAACCGCCTTCTTCGACTTTTCGTCCAGCTCCAAAAAATCTTTTAGGTAAGTAAAGAGCAGACGCATCAACATCACTTGTGTTATTCCTACCGTTATTACTCGACATCAAGTTGTACGCACGAGCCAAAGAGGTCATTCCATCTATAATCACTGCAACGTCTTCTCCAAGTTCTACCATTCTCTTAGCTCGCTCAATAGTCAATTCTGCAATGGCTACATGTTCCTCAGGTGACTGATCAAAAGTTGAAGCTACGACATCTGACTTAGTTAACCATCGCCGCATCTCAGTAACGTTCTCTGGAGGGGTGTCAATCAAGAGAACAAGAAGTTTGACTTCTGAGTAATTGCTTTCNATTGACTGNGAGATCTCTTTAATNAAATCTTGACGCCCTGACCGAGGGTCAGCNACGATTAAAACTCTTTGGCCTTTNCCNATAGGTGCNATNAAGTCAAGGGACCTTGAGGTTATATTCTCAGGGTCCTCTTGTCGTTCTAATTTNAGTTTTGTGTTTGGATAGACCGGNGTTAGATCTGCGAAATCAGGCCTATTAAGTGCGCCGTCGACCTGTATTCCATTTATGGCATCAAGTTGAAGCAAAGCCGGATTCTTTTCTGACCTATTTGCAGGTCGAAAAGCCCCAAGCAGGTGATCACCTTTCCTAAGTCCATATTGCCGAACGAATTTTACCGGTACGTAAACATCGTCTCTGCTTGGAAGAAACCCATTNACTCTAAGGAAGCCATAGCCATCATCGCGAAGATCTAAATGACCTTCTGCAGAAACAGGGTCACCTGCCCATTCCTCCATAGCTTCTTTACTTTTACCTTTCCTTCGACCTTTTCGACCATTGCCTTCACCACTACCNCTATCTCCAGCTGGACTGACATCTTGGGTAGCTTCTGCACGAGCATCTGCCATTGGATCAGCAGAGTAAGCTGCATTAGCTGGTGAACCTGACTCTTGAGATTCAGAGTTTGTATCTGCCTCTCCGCCNGCTAANTCAACGATGATATCAACAAGGTCTGCTTTGGTTGAACGCGTTGTCGGTTTTCCACCCATAGCTTTGGCTATGGCCATTAGAGATTCCTTATCTTTTGATTCAAGGTCTTTACGATCTGGGGCTTCGGTTGTCATTATCCTCTTCAATCTAAACTGTCGCGAGATGCGTGTCTGCCTCTCGTGCCTCTTTGTCGGAGAACTTCTTCAAACTGCACAAGGAGGTGCAGTCCAGTTCAATGCTTGCAAGCGTCCCGACATCATGACTGTATCGGAAAGTTGGCTACTCCAGCAACAGATTGAGAATCTATTTTGTTAACTATTCCTTTGTTCTAAAATGTAGCTCTTCACAATTTGCTCATCATTTGGCAAAATTTCATAGAATTCTTTACGTTCATAAAGGTCATCAAGATGCGATGGAAGCTCTGGAAGAATTCCGCATGCTTGCTGCACCGCATCCGGAAACTTACTTGGGTGTGCAGTAGCCAAAGTAACAACTGGGTGTTCAAGGTCTTTTGTATATCTGTCCGCAGTCAGGTAACCAACAGCTGTATGTGGGTCAATTAAATAACCTAATTCATTAGAAACCTTCGCGATTGTTTCAAGAGTCTCTTGATCGTTGACTTTAGAACTGGCCCACTTCTCACCCAAACCCTTGAGAGCTTCTTCACCTATAGAAAAGATGCCACTTGAACGAAGCTTTTGCAATGTCTCCTCCACCCGAACGCCATCTCGCTCAAATATTTCAAAGAGCAACCGTTCAAAATTACTTGAAATTTGAATATCCATTGAAGGGGAAAATGTAGGAGCAACATCTCTCAATTGCATTTGACCGGTTCGGAAGAATCTGTCGAGGACATCGTTGGTGTTGGAGGCAACAAGAAATCTCTCTACGGGCAATCCCATTAAATATGCACCATATCCGGCAAAAACGTTTCCGAAATTCCCGCTAGGGACACAGAAATTAACGGGCTTCCCATCAGTGAGCTGGATTGACACCCACCAGTAATACACGATCTGAGCCATGACTCTTGCCCAGTTGATTGAGTTAACTGCTGACATGTTAATTTGCTCTCTAAATTTCTCATCAGCAAACATAGCCTTAACGAGATCCTGACAGTCATCGAAATTTCCCTGGATAGCGATATTAAATACATTTTTAGATGTCACTGAAGTCATCTGCCTTCGCTGAACTTCACTCGTTCTTCCATGAGGATGCAGTATAAAGATGTCCATTGATTCTCTATCTCTGCACGCTTCTATAGCCGCTGAACCTGTATCTCCAGATGTTGCACCGACAATAGTGATCTTTTCAGAGTTTTTCTGAAGTTGGAATTGGAACAGCTCTCCTACTAGCTGTAGAGCAATATCTTTAAATGCCAACGTTGGCCCATGAAACAACTCGGCGATCCAAAAATCATTTCGTATACGTTTCAAAGGAACAATATCATCTGCGTTAAAGGAGCTATAAGCTCTTGCAACTAATTGGCTGAGATCACTTTTCTCCATTGAACCTTCAACAAAAGGCCAGATAACTTCAACTGCTAAAGAGCGATAATCGGGGTTATCGCCCAGTTTAGATTTCAACTGTTTGATTCTTAACTGCGGCCAATCATCGGGAAGGTATAAGCCCCCATCTGGAGCGAGACCTCTAAGCAATACATCTTGAAAGGGCACCGCTGGCGATTTACCTCTTGTGCTGATGTAACGCATTAAGCTTCAAGGACTCTGATAATAGTGCCAAGCTTCTCTACACAAGACAAATCCGAAAGCTGAGTCAGGGTACTTTCTAATCGATTTTCTTCAGCCTCGTGGGTAATGAAACCAAGCCGAGCTTCTCTTCCCAACCCTTCTTGTTCCATAGATTCTATNGACATACGATTTNCGTCAAAGACTGACGCAACATCAGCCAATACNCCTGGTTCGTCAACAACTTGAACGCTTATGTAATAAGAAGATTTTCGCTCGTCGCTATGCATCAGCGATACTTTCTCTAATTTACCAACGCTTCTATAAGTATCTTTTGAAAGATTGAGCGAAGCATCAATTACGTCACCCAATACTGCAGAAGCTGTAGGCATTCCTCCNGCACCCCTCCCAAAAAGCATCAAATTATCAACGGCTTTACCCTCTATAAAAACTGCATTAAAACTATCTCTTACTGATGCTAAAGGGTGACTATTAGGCAGCATTGCAGGATAAACCCTAGCTTCTATTTCGTCATCAGATTTCGTTACCATAGCCAACAGTTTTATAGTGGCCCCCGCTTTTTGGGCAAATGCCATGTCAGAACTTGTTATGTCCTCTATCCCCTCAAATAAGACATCATCGAAACAGATATCGGCACCGAACGCAACCATAGCTATAATTGCTGCCTTTGATGCTGCATCTTGCCCAGTCACATCAGCTGTAGGATCACTTTCTGCGTAACCTAATTGCTGAGCTTCTAGTAGTGCATCATCATAAGGCACACCTTTTTCTTCCATCTGCGAGAGAATATAATTTGTAGTCCCATTAACAATTCCTATGACCTTCTCAACTGGTTCTCCTAGTAAAGACTCTCGCAAAACTCGAATGAGTGGAACGCCTCCTGCTACAGCTGCTTCAAACAGCAAGTCCACTTCATTTTGATCGGCAATTGAGAATAGGTTCTTCCCGTCCTTGGAAAGTAACTCTTTATTTGCAGTGATAACAGGCTTCCCTTCCCGAAGAGCATTTTCGATTAGGTCCTTTGAAGGATCTAATCCGCCTACTAATTCCACGACCACATCAACTTCTGAACTAGTGACAACTGTGTNTGGTTCATCGGTCAAGGTCANTTTTGCGTCNAGATTCGGGCGCTCTTTAGTAANATCTCTAACTGCAATCTGGCTTATAAAAATCTCTAGTCCAGTCCTAGCAGCGATGTCCGATCTTTGTCTTTCAAGTAAGGAAGCAAATGCTGACCCGACAGTTCCAAAGCCCAGAAGACCGACACGTATTTGAGTTTTTCCCATTCTTCTANGTTACATGAGTCCAGCNNCCAGAATCACTTAATTAAGTGATTTGGACCTANNTNATCAATTNACGCAGTCAGCTAAGAGAGATCGCTATTCAAAAGATCNGACAGTTCCTCCCTCCGAACAACCAATCGCGATTTGCCATCACTGACAAAAACAACAGCAGGTCGGAGAACCTTATTATAGTTTGATCCCATAGAATGCCCATACGCACCGGTGACGGGTGTGACGAGTAAATCACCTACGACGAGGTCGTCTTGTATATTTCCCTCTTTAACTAAGACATCACCAGATTCACAATGTTTTCCGACAAGAGTGATATTTCGTCCTCGTGAATCCTCAATTGACCGAGCCAGAAACGTTTCATAATCGCTGCCATACAATGCGGGCCGGGGATTATCGTGCATTCCCCCATCAACAGCTACATATGTTCTCACGCCCTCTATCTCCTTGATAGTACCAACCGTATAAATCGTGACAGCAGAAGACGCAACTATGCTTCTTCCAGGTTCAGCAGTTACCTGAATGTTGGCCGAGGATAATTCACTAATTTCAGCAACGATTGCCCCCCATTCTGTAATAGAAATGGATGACTCACCATTTACATACGGAACCCCTAAACCACCTCCAACGCAAAGTTCCGGAAGGCCAAAANTTTCAGCAAGATCAACAAGAATTCTTGTTGATTTCCGAAAAGAATCACTTGTAAAAATTTGGGAACCAATATGAGCGTGTAAGCCTATNAGTTCAATNGATTCCGAAAGTTTTGCTTTTGCGATAGCTTCATCAGCTAGACCGTTAGGCACTGTGAACCCGAACTTTGAGTCTACCTCTCCTGTTGTGATGTATTTGTGTGTATACGCTTGAACGCCTGGAGTGACTCGGACAAGAGCTTTAAGTGGTTTCCCAACAGTTTTATAAAGGTGCTCAATCCGCTCGATCTCATCGAAACTATCAATTACGACCCTTCCGATTTCGTTATCCATTGCGAACCGAAGCTCCTCCAATGACTTATTATTCCCATGCAAGGTAAGGCTCGCTCCAGGCACACCTGCCTCTAGAGCAACATAAGCTTCTCCAATCGTTGCGACATCAAGACCCATTCCTTCTTCATAGGCTAATTTGGCCATGGCTTTGCATAGAAAAGCTTTGGCAGCATATGAAACTCCATCAGGAAATGCTTGAACAGCTTCTTGACATCGCGAACGTATGTGGTCCTCATCATAAACGAATAAAGGCGTCCCAAATTCTTCAACTAAATCATCTGCTCGAACGCCAGCAAACACAACCATGCCATCGTTAGCTACGCTTGTGTTATCCGGTAAAAGAGCTCTAGAAATTCTCTCAGCCATGGCTATCCTACATTTTGTCAGGAGCAGTAACGCCCAATAAATCAAGACCTACTTTCAGGCCTATTCTTGATGCTACTACTAGGTTAAGACGTGCATTCGTTAATTCTTTTCTAACGCCATCACCTACAACATAACAATCATGGTGAAAGCCATGGATTGCATTCGAGAAGTCTCTTACCCAAGTAACAATTTTATGTGGTGCCAATTCACGAGCAGCCAATTCTATAGTTTCAGGCAGAATCTCCAAACCGCGGATGATTTCAATTTCTCTTGGGTGTACTAGGACATCAAGTTCATCGACTGGAAGCGGTTTGAATTCAAAACCTTTCTCGTTAGCATTCCGCTCTATTGAACAAAGCCTTGCATGAGCCATTTGCACATAATAAACAGGGTTGTCCATTGCCTGAGAAGCAGCTAATTCAAGATCAAATGTTTGCTTTGAATCAACTGATTGCAGAAGGTACATAAAACGTGTTGAATCAGCACCTATTTCCTCAATAATGCTTCTGAGTTCAATTATGTCCCCCTGCCTTTTAGAAAGTTTTACTTCCTGGCCACCTCTTAGAAGCTTCACTAGTTGAGTGACCTGCACCGTTAGCTCTTCTGGATCAAATCCAAGCGCTTGCATCGCAGCCTTCATCCGAGCAATATAGCCATGATGATCCGCACCCCATACATTTATCAGCCAATCAGATCTTTCAAATTTGTGCTTGTGGTAAGCAATATCGGGGGTCAAATACGTGAATTCCCCATCACTTTTAATTAAGACACGATCCTTATCGTCCCCGAACTTCTCAGACGCAAGCCAAGTAGCCCCATCTCTTTTATAAGAAACTCCTTGCTCTTCCAAGCTTGTAAGAATCTTTTCTATCCCGCCACTCTCAATCATCGACTTCTCGGAAAACCATGTATCGAATTCAACTCCCATCTGAGAAAGAGTCTCTTGCTGGTCCCTCTTTGCATAATCGCAACCCCAGTCAATAATTTCCTCGAGAGCTAAACCATCTGGCATTTGATTGGCCCAGTCACTCACATAATCCCCCCCATAACCATCATCAGGCACAGGTTCATTATTTTTTCTAGCCTCAAGCGATCTCCCGAAGACATTCATCTGAAGTCCACGATCGTTCATATAAAATTCGCGGTGAACATCGTAACCAACGTAACTAAGAAGATTTCCCACAGAATCTCCATAGCAGGCACCGCGTGCATGCCCTGCATGGAGGGGGCCGGTAGGGTTAGCACTTACGAATTCAACATTTACGCTTCTCCCCTCTCCCAACTGAGAGGAACCATAGCTGTTCTCTTTACTTGTTAGTACCTTCAATAGCACTTCGTATGCCAGAGCCCTTGATGTCCGGAAATTGATAAACCCTGGTCCGGCAGATGAGACTTCTTCAACACCGTAAGGGAGGTTTTCGTTTATGAAATCAACAATTTCTTGAGCTAAACCCCTAGCGTCTCTTCCAGCTTCTTTTGCAGTTACAAGAGCAACATTTGAAGACCAGTCACCATGATCACGATTTGCTGGCCGCTCCAAGCTGATTTCCTTTGGTAGGACCTTAATCCCTAGTCCTTCCAGTTTCTGGCTGAGAATATTTTTAATCGCTTCGCTAATCATGACATATATTTAGTGGCTGAAACTCCATCGTATGTTTAAGCGTACGTTAACAGTTGCATTTAACGATTATTCATCCCCCAAAGCATCTAAAGTTAGATGAAGGAAAGACGAACTTAAACCAATGATGGACGTCACATCATCCAAGTCAACTATGCATTCAATAGATACGAATCTTAACGAACCTCCTAATATTGGAGAAATATGCCTTTGGCCGCCCGTTATTTTGGCTCCAATGGCAGGAGTAACTGATGTCCCATTCCGATCTATATGTAAAGAATTCATGCTCGCAGGACTTAGCGATGGTTCAAATTCAGATACCAAACCATTAAGGACTCCAGGACTCTTTGTAAATCAGATGATTACAGCTAGAGCTTTCGTTGAAGAGAATAAAAAAACACTNAAATTAGCTGAATTTGGCGAGAAAGAAACCCCTCGGTCTATTCAACTTTACGGAACTGAGCCAAATTCTTTAAGAGACGCTGTGGAAAAGTTACTAGATTCTAAACACGTAGATCACATTGACTTAAACTTTGGATGCCCAGTTCCCAAAGTAACAAAACACGGCGGNGGCGGAGCACTTCCATATAAGCAAACTATTTTTCGCAGCATTATCAAATCTGTTGTGCATGCAGCTGATGGAGAAATCCCTGTGACTGTAAAGTTCAGAATGGGAATTGATGATAACCACCTCACATATCTAGATGCTGGAAAAATTGCTGAGGATGAAGGTGTAGCAGCAATCTCTTTGCATGCTCGAACAGTTGAGCAACTCTACAGCGGACATGCGGATTGGTTGGCAATCCGAGAACTAAAACAACATATAAAGTCAATACCCATATTTGGAAACGGAGATATTTGGGAAGCACATGACGCTATCCGAATGATGCAAGTATCAAACGCTGATGGTGTTGTTATCGGAAGAGGCTGCCTAGGCCGCCCCTGGTTGTTTAAACAGCTAGCTGAAATCTACTCAGGGAAGGAAGCATCGCCATTTCCATCTCTTGGTGAAGTAGGCGCGACAATGAATCGACATGCCAAAGCAGTTGTTGAATGGAATGGGACCGAGAAAGCGTTGCGCACATTTCGCAAACACGCATCTTGGTACCTTACAGGCTTTGCCGTAGGCAAAGATGCCAGAAGAGCTATNCAACAAATAAATTCCNTAGATGATTTGGCTCACATAGTGAGTAATTTTGACCAAGACTCTCATTTACCAATGAACGCATACAGAATCCCTAGAAGCCATACAGGAGGACCTAAAAAAGTATCCCTACCCGAAGGNTGGCTTGATAATCCTTTTGAAGATCATCAGTTAGGTGAATTAGCTGGCCAGTTCGCTTCAGGTGGATAACGTNCTCNACTTTGCCACATAGCCTTGGCAGGATATTCTTAGATCATTCGCCCTCGTAGCTCAGGGGATAGAGCATTGGCCTCCGGAGCCATGTGCGCAGGTTCGAATCCTGCCGAGGGCGCTATCNCTATTAGATGAAACTTCTTCTGAATTCATCTCAATTAGAACACATGCATGTATCCTCGCATCATGACCAATGTTGAGACTGCTCCTAAGGAAAAAAAGGGTCGTTGGACTTTCCAATGGAAAGAACTTTATGATGAAGTAATCACCTCTGGTTTATGTACAGGGTGTGCGGGATGTGTGATCGCCTGCCCNCACGACGTGATCGGCTATAAACATGAACCTGGTCAATACAAACCTTTTCACCTCGAAGAGGAACTTGGGATTTCTAACTGTTTACATGGCGAAAAAGGGTGTACAAGTTGCACCCGNGCATGCCCTCGGTTCCGTGACTGGGAAACGGAAGCAGACCAACATCTNTTTGGACGCATCAGAGAAGACGAAGAAATCGCAGGNATTTACAAAGATATCCTTCTNGTAAGAGCATCAGATGACTTCGTTTACGACATCGGNCAAGATGGTGGGCTTGTTTCATCAATACTTATTTGGTGCTTGGAAAACGAAATTATTGATGGTGCTCTCGTATCAGGTCTTGAAGGCTCTGAAGGAGGTGACGCAGGTTGGAANGCTATCCCNATGGTAGCTACTAACCGAGATGAAGTTCTTGCAGGCGCTGGAAGTCGCTATACCTACTCGGCAAACACTATGGCATATCCTGAAGCAAAGGAGCGTGGACTCTCAAAACTCGCTCTAGTTGGCATGAGTTGCCAAACATCAATAGCACCAGTTATGTGGAACAGAAAGATAGGAAAGGTCGGGAAACCTATCAAATTAAATATCGGGCTTCTATGCTCCAAGTCATTTGACGACGCCATGTTTGATGANCTGTTTTGGGTAAAGTACGGGCTNCACAAAGATGANATTTCTAAAATGAATATTAAAGGTGTATTCCAGGTTTGGATGAAGAACGGCGATTANCACGAAATAAATTTNAAAGAATGTCACGCNTGGACTCGCGAAGGTTGTAACCATTGCCCCGATTTTGCTGCTGAGCATGCTGACATATCAACTGGAGGTATAGGAGAGCTTACTGATTGGACTCTGACTGTAATCCGCACAGATTTAGGACGTGCGATTATCGAGGCAATGATCAAAGATGGTGTTATCGAGACAAGACCGGGTGATGATGACCCNGGGGCAATAGCGCTTATGCAAAAATTAGCTCAGAAGAGCAGAACCCGTTGGCCAGAATGGGCTAACGAGAGCCCGAGACTTGGGCTTCCTACGAAGAAACAGTAGGTGCTGAGTCTCGAATGCACTCCTGAAATATTCTCATCAATCTTTCGTTGAATTTACCGTCTCCTTTTTGGAAATCATTATCAAGATTCTTGAATGCCTGAAATGCCGATTTTTCTATCTCTGATAGCGACGTGGAAGAATCAGCAAAAGAAGTTGATTGATCAATAAGATATTGTACGAGAGTTTCGTAACTGCACCCACATACCTGCAAGAGTCCTGTTTCTTGAATAGCTACTAGATTGGGGATTGTCCCTGATGCTCCTGTTACACAACCCTGTAAGAAGTTACGTTTAACNTCAGGCACGGAATTTGGATCTTCCCCATCTTGAAGTGCCCCTATTAAGTTTGCAGAAATTGGTCCGGGATTTTTTAAGAACCCACTATCGCTCGCATCTGTTGAACAACCCGTGAGGAGGAAAAGGGCACCGACAAGCAGTAAGCAATTAGTTAATATTAGCTTTGGCAAGATGAGAATATATCTTTCACACGCGTATCGAGGTTCGCAAATCCATCCTCATCTTTTAACTGTTTATCAAAAGCTTCGAATGCTTTAAATGCCTCAATATCAGAAATGGTTACTTCCCTCACAAAGGCCACAAGAGCTTTGTAACTACATCCACATGAGTTGGCTAACGATATCAAACTTTCAGATCCATCCTGCCCACCCTTCATGCAGCCTTCTATGAAATTCCTCTGAACAAGTGGTACACCGTTGAGGTCTTCTCCGCTTTGGAGTAACTCATCTGCTAATTCACTGTATTCAGTTTGTAGAGGACCAGGCTGGTCAATAAAGGATTCCGGCTTCCCCGAAGACCCGCAAGCAGCAAGAATGAAGAGAGCGACGACTATTAAAATGATTCGTTTACTCATGATGTTTGACGCTATCGGATTAAGTTGGATCCTACGACCATCTAATTGCGCTTTTCATTTTTTACTTGAAATTTCCTTTGCCCTGGCCAAAACTTCATCAAACATTTCGTTGGTTAATCTACCGGTAAATGTATTTTGCTGACTTACGTGATAGCTGCAAAGGATCACTTCTCCGGTCTCTAATTGAACTTCTAAGCCGTGGCTGAATTTCGGTCTTGGGGTTAGGCCTAACTCTTTTGAAATCGCTGTATAGCCAATAGCTCCTAATGCAAGAATAACCTTGATGTTCTTCAGATATCTAAGTTCTCGTGTCAGATAGTCACTGCATTTTCTTTTCTCTTCAATGGTTGGTTTATTTTGTGGAGGTGCGCAACGCACTGGTGCAGTTATATAGGCATCACTAAGCTCCATCCCATCATTATTGCTAATCGCATCCGGTTGACTTGCATATCCCGCCCGATGAAGAGCTGCAAAGAGAAAATCCCCACTGCGGTCACCCGTAAACATGCGCCCTGTTCGGTTTGCTCCATGAGCTGCAGGGGCTAAACCGATAATAAGAAGTCTTGCATTTGGGTCTCCGAAAGACGGAACTGGTTTCCCCCAATAATCCTCATTACGGAAAGAAGCTCGCTTTTCAATGGCGACCTTCTCTCGCCACTCTACGAGTCTCGGACACTGTCGGCATTCTATTATTTCTCTATTCAACTGAAATAAGGTCATCACGTGCACATTAGCTTTTGTTTAGGTATGAGCAACTCGCGAAACAAAGTTCAGGAATTATTTATGACTTGATTCTTATGTTCGTTATTCCGATAACGTAAAAATCGTGTCAGGAAAGATGAGCTCAAAGAAACGTGATAAATCTGTCAGCATCATTATTCTTGTCCGCCATGGCCACACTCCAACAACTGGAAAGATCCTACCAGGTCGAGCGAAAGGTCTGCATCTAAGCGAATTGGGTAAGGAGCAAGCATCTAAAGTCGCAACAAACTTAAGCATGCTTGATAATGTCACAGCCGTCTATGCATCGCCCATGGAAAGAACACTCGAAACTGCGAAACCAATCGCTTCAGCTTTCGGATTGAAAGTACAACGAAATCGGGGTTTAATCGAAGCAGACTTTGGGAAATGGACTGGACGGAAACTTTCTGATCTAAGGAAATTGAGCGATTGGGAAATAGTTCAGAAGAATCCATCGCTTTTTAGATTCCCTGATGGCGAATCATTCATAGAGATACAGTCTCGTATGGTTGAGACGATTACCCGTATTTCAGATAAACATAGGGGGGAGATTGTCATAGCCGTATCCCACGCTGACACTATAAAAGCTTTCCTTACTGCGATGTTAGGAACTCCTCTTGACCTCTTCCAAAGACTACATATTTCTCCTTGTTCGGTCAGCCCTGTCATTCTTGGGAATGGGAGTCCGTTCGTTCTTGCTGTGAACGCTTCCGGTGCAAATATTCCTTCTTTACTTGGAGGAAATCAATAATGAGTCAATCATTTCATTTTGGTAAGTTGCAGCACTTTACAACAGGAACCGTTGGGCCTTCTGGGCAAAGAGTCTTTTACCTTCAATTTGGTAATCCCGGTGAATTAGCGACACTTCAGCTTGAGAAAATGCAGGTGCGCGCATTGGCTGAGTTTCTAGACCAACTTATTGGTGATGTTGAGCCAATTAATCCAGACGACATACCTCTTGCGTTAGATCTAGTAGAACCTGTAAACGTNGATTGGACGGTCTCAAGTATTGGGGTGGCATTTGAAAAAGATAAATCAGAATTCGTCGTAGTCGCCGAAGAATTGAATGATGAAGATAACGATGCCGCTATGGCACAAATCCACTTAAGTCCTGGTCAGGTAAAAGCTTTTATTCTAAAGGCTAACGAGGTAGTTAGCGCAGGGAGGCCTCCTTGTATATTCTGCGGCGAGCCATTGAATCATGCTGATGGCTGGTGTCCCTGCTTTAATTAAACGATGCAAGAAGAGCCCTCTCCATTTCGCGAAAGACCTGAAATTTCAAATAGTGATGCGCTTAATATTTTAACATCTTCTGATATTGAAATACTTGGAAGAATGGCATGGAGTTCTAACTCTACTTATCTAGTCAATGTTCTGAATAATGAAAGCCCATTACAGGGAATATACAAACCTTCAAACGGTGAGCGTCCCTTATGGGATTTTCCAAGTGGTCTATATCGACGGGAGATAGCATCTTTCCAGGTAGCGCAACTGATCGGTTGGGATATTATTCCTCCGACTATCCGTGTTGATGGCCCATTGGGCGTCGGTTCACTTCAACTTTTTATTCCTTGTGATTTTGAAACGCACTACTTCCATATCCTTGAGGATCCAAAGCATCATCGTGATCTCCAAAAAATATGTCTATTTGATTTTGTCGCGAATAGTACTGACCGAAAAGGCGGACATTGNTTGCTTGGGAACACAGGAAAAGTTTGGGGAATAGATAATGGATTGACATTCCATAACGATTTTAAACTGCGAACTGTGATATGGGATTGGGCAGGTTCAACGATTCCCGAAGATCTATTACATGACCTCAAAGTGTTCGTAGATTGCGAAGTGGGCGATGACCTTGCGACTCTACTTAGTATTTCCGAGCTTGAAGCTATGTTTGCCCGCACTAAATGGTTGATAAACGATGGTCATTTNCCTAAAGATCCTAGTGGTACGCGCTTCCCGTGGCCCGTGATATAACAATATCACTATATAAGATTAATACAATTATAAATATCTATGTAATTGATTTCAAAAGACCTTTTTCCTGCATCTCTGGTTTTGAAACTGGGATTTTTCCTTATTTCTCGAGATTTCTATTCAGAAATAGGAAAAAACTGCTTTTTCTCCGACATTGAAAATTTAGGTGTGCTANTATTAGAGAATTCACTCGCTTGGGAAACCAAGCGATTTTTTAGTTGAAAGAGTCTCATAGGAACTCGCTGCTTGAATCGTTAGGGGGATATTCATCTCCTTCAGTATCTTTGTGAAAGAAGCTGGCAAGCCAGATCACGCCGAACCAGGAAATTCCTAATACCAATAGAAGGGCCGCTATGTTAAGTGCAATGCTCAAAACGCACCGTTGGATTCCACTTCGTAGCTATTCGAAGTATTAGTCCCCAATAGCTTCTAGCAGGGCAGGAAGAACTTTATGAACATCTCCAACTATACCCAAATCAGCTATTGAGAAAATGGGTGCTTCAGGGTCCTTGTTAATAGCAATAATTGTTTTGGAACCTTTCATGCCCACCATATGTTGGGTAGCTCCTGAAATCCCAGCTGCAATGTAGACATCGGGTTTAACAACCTTTCCAGTTTGTCCCACTTGGTAGCTGTAAGGCACCCATCCAGCATCGACTATTGCCCTAGAAGCACCGGCGGCTCCGCCTAACTTGCCTGCTAAATCTTCTATCATTTGGAAGTTTTCTGCCTCTCCTAACCCGCGTCCACCAGAGATAACTATTGCAGCTTCATCTAGTTTGGGGCCATCAGATTCTTCTACGAACCGGTTGGTTATTTTTGCTGAACCCGTTGATCCTAAATCTGGGATTTGTATAGTTTCAACCGATGCCTCACCACCTCCAGCAGCTTCTGCGGTAAATGATTTCGGACGAACAAGAAATATGCCGGGGGTATCTCCAGTAAATTTGGTCTTCACATTTGTCGTTCCACCAAATACGGGTTCAACACCGGTGAGGCCATCATTCTCAATAAGATCGACGATATTAGTAATAACTGGGGCATCAAGTTTTACTGATAGTCTCCCAGCGACATCTCTTCCGCCATAAGTAGTTCCTAACAAAATTGCTGTCGGAGATTCCTCTTCAGCCTTAGCAGCAACAGCAGAAGCCAGTGATGGCCCAGGTAGACCATTATCTAGATCACCCGTTGTCAATATTCGTGAGACACCATGCGATCCCAACTCAGCTGCAACTTGGTCAGCATCTGGTCCAGCGTGGAATGCGGTTACGTCCCCTAGTTCTCTGGCTTTTGCTAGGAGCTCCAACGTTATTGTCGAAACAGCTCCATTTAATGTTTCGGCATGTACCCATACGTTTACCATTTTTCCTCCTATATAACTTTCATTTCTTGAAGGAAAGAAACGATCTTCTCATGACCATCGCCTTCATCCTCTATTATTTCGCCGGCTTCACGCTCAGGTGCAGGCTCAATCGAGACTATTTCTTGACGGCCTCCAGCCCATCCGACAGTTGAGCCTTCAATTCCTAGATCCCCAAGATTGACTTCTTCTACTGGTTTTGATTTTGCTGCCATAATTCCTTTAAANGATGGATATCTAGGCTCAACAACTCCAGCTGTTACNGAAACTAAAGCNGGCAGAGGGCAGGTGACTTCGTCATAACCATCTTCNGTTTGCCTTTTCACAGCAACGCTTTCGCTTTCAATTGATACTTCTTTTGCGAAAGTAACAGAGGGCAATCCGAGAAGCTCGGCAACTTGTTCNGGTACAGTCCCTGTGTAGCCATCTGAAGATTCAGTTGCCGCCAAGACGAGATCAGGCTCTGTNCTTTTAATAGCTGCTGCCAACACTTTGGCTGTACTCAATGCGTCTGAGCCGGCAAGGGCTTCGTCACTGACGAGTATCGCACTATCTGCTCCCATGGCTAAGGCATTGTTTAACCCGTTTCTTTCGTTGTTGGGAACCATCGAGATTAGAACTACTTCCCCATCATCTCCCACTAGTTGAAGTGCCATTTCAACACCATACGAATCAGATTCATCTAATATGAGTTTGACATCTCNCTTGAGTGTCTTTGTTTCCGGATCNATGGCTCCTGGATCNGCCGGATCTGGAATTTGCTTNACGCAAACTGCTACTTTCATTTTTCCTTCTTCTTTGTTGAGGCTTTTATGGATTGAGTTTTGATCTCACTAATTGACTTTACAGCAGGTTTTCCCGTAATCCATAACCGAAGAATGTGTGGAAAGTCACAGCTGGCGAACAAATTTGTAGAATAGGCATGTGAAAATAATGTTTTTAGTTAATCCTGCCGCTTCATCTGTGACTCCGAGAACAAGAGTTGTCATCCAGAAAGCTTTAGCCGCAGATCATGAGGTCGTTCTCGCTGAGACGATTCGNCGNGACCATGCCACACGTTTAACACGTGAATCAGTTAACGATGGGTTTGACGTCGTTGTCGTTCTTGGTGGTGACGGAACATTAAATGAAGCCGCTAATGGGCTTATCAGTTCAAAAACTGCTCTTGCGGTCCTCCCTGGNGGGTCAACTAATGTATTCGCTAGGACGCTCGGCCTACCTGATGACCCTGTTGAAGCAACTGGNATTCTTCTGGAGACTATNGAAAANGATTCGCCAAAATCAATAGGTCTTGGGTGTGTAAACGGAAGATACTTTCTCTTCCACGCTGGTATGGGGTTTGATGCCGCGGTTGTAGCAGAAGTTGAAAAGCGAGGACGGCTTAAGCGATATGCTAGCCATGCCTTATTCGTGTACGCAGCTATTGATACATGGCTTAGGCATTACGATCGAAAGAGACCAGCGTTTAGAATACGTCATAGTGATGGTTCGGTAATTCCTAACTCAAAGTTCGCAATCTGTCTTAATACGGATCCTTACACATACCTNGGTAGTCGATCATTAAACCTATCTCCACATGCTGGGCTTGATCAGGAGCTGGTAACCATAAGNATTAATAGCCTAAATGTAAACCGTATGCTGGGATTAGTTAGCGGAGCTATTCGAGGCTCGACTGCTTTCCATAATCATTCCTATATAGATTACAGACCAGAAGTATCATCGTTCATTGTTGAGGGGCATAGACCATTCCCCTATCAGGTTGATGGAGATTATTTAGGGGAAGTTACAAGTCTCGAGTTTAGTTATGCCCCCAAGGTGTTGCAGCTCATCACACCAAATCCTGGCCTTGTCNGGCTTGCTGATTAAGCAAATCTTCCTTTCACGAATTTTTAAAAGCTTCAGATATCAATTAATTAGATAATCAGACCTGACTTGAGTAGCTATCGGCTACTTCTTTGACCATCTGAACATCATCGGTGATTATCGAATCAACCCCATATCCCATTAGGTCAACAGCAATACTTCGCTCATTTACTGTCCACACGTTAACATCCAGTTTTCTTTCTCTAGCTTTTTTCATAAATTCTCTGCTAATGAGCGAATAATGCGGGTGGATTGCTTGGAAGTTATATCTTTCAAGAGTCTCAAACAAATGGGTAGTTTCCCAGTTTTGTTGGTTTGATAGATAACCCAGCCTAATTTCATCAGAACGCTGTCGAAGATTTTGTAAAACACTTAGATCAAACGAAGATATCAAGGGGTTAATGCTTGTAGATTTATTTTTCACATGCGATAGCACTTGGAGCAACTCATCGGCTAAGCGATCAGACTCAGTTATAGTTGACATTTTGAGTTCAATATTCAAGGGCATCGTTTCGCATATGCTAAAAACTTCTTGTAGGGCTGGGACAAAGCTAGGCAATTCAGAGGCTGATTCGCTCTCAATATCAGTTCCATTGCAAGTTTTGTCATGATGAACGACGAATTTATTATCCTTGCTCAGCCACACATCAAGTTCTATTGAGTCTGCATTATGGTCAATAGCTGCAGAAAATGCGTTAAGGGTATTCTCTTGATGTGCATAGCAAACTCCTCGATGAGCACATACCTGAACCATGCTCATTATCCTACCGCACCTTTATTTCGCAGGAACGCGAGATAATTTAACAAAATTAACATAACCACCATGTGCCACTTGTCACACAACAAGAAAACGTGTATCGTCTAGTTCAGGTCATTAAATGATGATCTAAACGAGTCGCTTAGTGCTTTGCGGAGGGCCTGTGGCAATTCAAACAATACCC
Source organism: Acidimicrobiaceae bacterium (assembly GCA_002713485.1). GTDB lineage: Bacteria > Actinomycetota > Acidimicrobiia > Acidimicrobiales > UBA8592 > UBA8592. Next base: position 11,315 of record PAWI01000017.1, on the reverse strand, counting down.
TATTATGACCGGCAGAGAGATTGGCGAGAGCTTGCTCTNTGNAAAGACACAAGTCCGGAACTGTTTTTCCCAATCGGGAATACTGGGAGCGCACTAGATGCAATTTCTTTGGCAAAGAATGTGTGTTCCCGTTGCCCGTCTAAAGATGAATGCTTGGAGTATGCGCTTGAATCGAATCAGGATAACGGTGTGTGGGGTGGCAGNTCAGAAGAAGAACGAAGACTTATTCGGAAGCAACGACGCTAATTATAAGCTGGCCTACTCCTTTAGCTTTCTAGTCCAGTTCTTCTTTCGGTTGAGGAATACGGATCCGTGCAACTGTCCCAGATGGACTGTTGTGGGATAACTCCATGTCACCTCCCAAGTCTGTCTCGATAAGATTTCTAACAATAGTCAGTCCGAGCCCATAACTTTTTTCATTAAATTGAGTGGGTAGCCCTTTCCCATTATCGATCACAACAACTTCAAAAAACTCTGCGTCTGCGTCAAACCGGATTATCAATTCAGCTTTTTCACCCGGAAGCTTTTCATCAATTCCATGTTGGATTGCATTTTGCAAAAGCTCATTCAAAATTACTGCTAAGGCAGTAGTTTCAGCTGCAGGAAAGTTAACACTCTCTCCCTCAACTTTGAACTCCACAGAAATATCAGGACTAGTAAGTCCTTCAGATACAAGTCGCACTAACGGTTTTATGACTTCGTCAAAACGAACATTAGCTTCTGGGTTATGTGAAAGAATTTCATGAACAACGGCAATTGAACGTATACGTCGCACAGAGTCATTGATTGCTTCTCTAGCTTCCTCTGCTACAAGTCGCCTTGATTGAAGATTAAGTAGCGAAGAAATCGTCTGTAAATTGTTTTTAACTCTATGGTGGATCTCAGCGATTGTTGAATCTTTTGATCTGATCAACCTGTCCCTCCGCCTCAGTTCGGAAATATCACGGATGAGTATCAATGCCCCAGTTAACTCTGATGCATCCAATAATGGAATTCCTATCAAAGAGACAGTTTGCCCTTGAATTGATATTTCGTCGTCGTGGGGTTCACGACTTGAAAAGATCAAGGGGATCGACTCGCATTGAAGTTCCTCTATACCAAGTTGTTTACCTTCTATTTGCTGAACTTGTAATCTGCTTAAGACTGAAACAGAATTAGGTGAAGCGAAACGTACACGTCCTTGTGAATCCAACTCGATAACGCCATCGCTTACTCGGGGGGTAAACTCGCTACCAGCCTTAATTTCTTTAAACGGGTAGGTACCCTGTGAAATCATGACCCCTAATCTCCTGAACAAGGAGAAATAAGTCATTTCCAGCTCACCTGCAACCCGCTGATCATCGGGGGAGAAGTCTCTCGATAGCACTGCTATTACCTTGTTGTTACAGGTGACGGGGATACTTAAGGTTCTGATACGATCCACATTTGTCTGCGATAACAATCCTCCATCAACACTTTNAAAAGTCTCTCGCGCTTGATCCAGAAAAGGGCGCTCGCTCGCTTGAAATACTGTTCCTTCCATTTCAGTNCGGTAGATACTTCTGCTTGTTGTTGGACGTACATGGGCAGCGACATAATAGGGTGAGACTNGAGCATCACTCTTTGGGATACATAAAAGTAAATCAGCAAATGATAGGTCAGCTAGTAAGTCCCAGGACCGGATAAGTTCATTGATGTGTTTGAGCTCTGGTTCGCCTAGATATTGCTCTAAATCGTTCAGGNTAGCCATATCAGGTAGATACCGGAATATCTATGCCCCGAAACCAATTTTAGGTGCCGCCTGTGAACCAATATCAATAAATGTAATTTTGGAAGCAGGTACNCCTATCTCTCTCCCATCTTTATCGGTTAGCCATAGAATTCCTTCTGATGACGAAATTGCATTGTCAATATTAGATTTGAGAGAAGACAAATCGGTATCTTCCCCCATCTCAAGCTGAATTTCTTTAGCAACGTCACCAACGCCTATACGGATGATCATTTAATTGTCCTCTCTGTTATTGAAGTAACTTAAGTCCTTTGTTATATCGTCTTTTGGGAGCGAGCTCCACATCAATAGTTTCAGCAATTTCAGCAAAGATTTTCCCAGCTTCACTGTCTGGATTCGTGGCCACCAATGGTTTTCCAGAATCAGAACCTTCCCGTAATTCCTGAATCAGGGGGATTTGACCTAGCAATGGAACTTCAAGTCGCTTAGCTAAATCCTCTCCTCCTCCNTGACCAAAAATGTAATACCGCTTATCGTCATCACCTGTNAACCATGACATNTTCTCGATGACTCCTCTAACTTCTAGATTTACGTTCTTTGCCATAAAGGCAGCTCTTTGAGCAACTTTTTGAGCTGCTGGCTGAGGTGTCGTTATAACGTATAGCTCTGATCGAGGGAGAAACTGAGCTAGCGACAAAGCAATATCACCTGTGCCCGGAGGTAAATCGATCAGAAGGTAATCTAGATCATCCCAGTACACATCAGTGAGGAACTGCTCCAGTGCTTTATGAAGCATCGGGCCACGCCAGATTACTGGTTGATCTTCACGAGCAAAGAACCCCATTGAAATGGCCTTAACGCCGTGGACGCAAGGGGGAATTAATAGTTCATCAATGACAGTTGGAGGGTGGTCTATCCCTAGCATGCGTGGGATAGAGAATCCCCAAACGTCAGCATCGACGATTCCCACACTCTTATCACGGTTAGCTAAAGATATCGCCATATTCGCAGACACCGAGGACTTGCCAACTCCCCCTTTACCAGAAGCTATGAGCAGAACTCGTGTCTTAGAGGCAGGGTCTGCGAAAGGTATGACTCTTCCTTCGGCGTGTCCATGCGCTGGCTGGGATCCAGCTGTAGCTGATGGATTACCGTGTACGAGTTCGCGCACCTTAGCTCGCTCTTCGTCGTTCATAACCCCAAAGTTGACGGTAACTGATTTAACTTCAGGTGTCGTTAGAACAGCTGCAGTCACTTCATCTTCAATCTTCGCTTTGAGAGGGCACCCCGCTGTTGTTAGAGCAATCTCAACAGATACCTGATCATTATTTATATCTACATTCTTGACCATACCAAGGTCCACAATGCTTCTATTAAGTTCTGGATCTTGAACCGGCTGTAAAGCTGCATAAACTTCTTCAGGTTTGATCGTCATTGAGTATCTTTCTATTAGTTGTTCTTAGTCTATGCCTTTTCAAGTCTTGATCTCAACGCGTGCCAAGATAGTTCTAGCTAGTTTCCTCATAAGTATCTTCCTTCCTGACTAGTTANTCCCTATTTCCTTTCATTCTTCACAAGCTAGGGTTAGGGACAAGTTATCCACTTGCTCAACCACCTGAGTTGCTGCTCNATTNCCCTCTATTTGCAGAAGTTCAGAGAGGAGATTTAAATCTCCACATGCNATTTGTGAATCAGACCCCGACAAAAGAAGAGCGCGAGTCAGGAGCGCCTCAATATTGTTAGGGTTTTCATTTACAGCAAAATTAATTTGATTTATAGCTCGCTCAAACAATGCTCCATCACCTGTTTGTGCTAATAATAAAGCTTCACGACTTAAAGCCTCTGGATTGGAGGGTTCTTCGTATAAGACAGCTCGAAATAGTTTAAGCACACTCACGCTTCTTTGCGGTTTATCGCTTTGGAGAAGATAATTAGCTGACTCAAGAGCAATATCAATATCCATTTCCAATAGACCAAGTCCAGGTTGGTTAGACTCTTGGAGAAGGTCGTACTTTGCCTCGGCGTAAACTTTCCCGATCAACCCCTGACTGTCAAGAACGCTCTGCAACTGAGGGGCGACTTCAATCTCTTTAAGTTCTTTTAGCTGACTTAGGGCTTCCGAGAATCTTTCCTCATCTGATAAAGCTATCGTTAGGAAGACTATTGCATCTGCAAATTCTGGGTTAAGGAGCCGAACCTCATTCCATTCTTCGATAAGTGGTTCACTTGCTGCACCTTGCCGGTAACTTAGCCAAGCACGATACGTGATAGCTTCAACGTTGCTTGGTTGTTCTTCAAGTACCTCTTCATATATTTCAATTGCTTGTGGCCATGTTTTTGAATCACTNAGCAACTGTTGTGCCTCTTGCAGTTTGGTAACGGTGCTTTTTCTNATACTTCCCGTCAGNGTTTCTGAAGCTGACCTTTCGCCTGAAAAATTTGCTATTGCTAGCCCAGAGACAACTGCGACGGCTACCAGAAAAGCCACCGTAAGCCATGTCTTTGTAGCATTTTGCAGTTTCGGTTTTTGAGAACTACTAGGTTTTCTTATGTTTAGGGTAATNAGGCGACGCTTATATCGTCTGGTTAATTGAAGGTAGTCGTTTTGACTTATATCTCCTTTGGCAAGCTCATCATCAAGATCATTAAGCGATTTGATTAAAAAATACTTTTCGTTTTCAACGTTGTCGTACTTCACGTTTTCTCTTCTTATANGCCATCGTCGTTTGATGGGAGCGGCATATTGTTATCAAAAGCTTCTCTAATTACCTTGATTTGCTGCTCTTCATCCTTTGTTAGCTCAATTCCTGTAGAGTCTGATTTCCTTCTTGCAAAAGCTAGAGTCAACCCACCGAGCGCGATTCCCACAACAAGAAAGGGGGCAATCCAAACAAGAGAGTCGAATCCGCTGCTACTAGGGTTTAAATTTACCCATTGACCATATTGTTCAACGTAATACGCTCTAATTTCAGAATCAGTGCGTCCCCTATCAACTTGTTCCTTGATTTCAGCCTTTATAACTTGCGCTATTGGTGCTGAACTCTCGGAAACCGGCTGACCAGAACATTGTGGACAAGCTATCGTCGCGGCTAAAGACGCTGCGCGTTCAGCAGGTGTCGCAGAATCTTCCGAATCAAACGAACCGAATACAAGAGCGACAATAGTTACGACCGCAAGCAAAACCCATGAAAGTGTCCTCGGCTTAATTCTATTTAGCATTCAATACCTGCCGATAATTTTTCGTATGTGATTGGTCCTACTATCTTTTTGACGACTAATCCACTTGGCGCAATAAGAACGGTTTCTGGTGCAGTCATCACGCTGTAATCGATTGCTACTCGGTTGGTGCTTTCATCGAGAAGTACTGGCCAATCTCCATCATACTTCTCAAAAAAGTCTTCAATATCTTTGATGTTGTCGTTAAACGCCACAGATACAAGCTTAGTGTTGCATTTTATTCCATCACTTGAGAAAGCACTCTCGGTGTGGAAAGTAACTAGATCCGCATGCTCAACAATGCACCCAGTGCACCAACTTGCGAAGAAATTTACGGCTATCCAAACTTGATCCCTAGGGGTTAGCGCCCGGTTTGCTATCAGCTCATCTTCAAGATTGAATTCACCGCCAGTAATCATTTCTGCAGCNAATAGNGGCGCTNGCTNTCCGACTAAATCAAAGTTNGGTTGATTAGATTGAGNGNCACGAGTCGCCAATAATGTAATGAAGAATATTGANATGACCCCGAGANCGATAAGTCCAGATTTAGCAAGATTCATCTACCCATCTCTTCTTTCTGTTCCTGACTATCGCTTGAGGTAGTTGAAATTTCCTTGCGCTTCCTAGATGGGACTGCTGACAGAGCGCTTCCTAGAAGCATCACGAATCCTCCAATCCAGATCCAGACAAGAAGAGGTTGTTTAGTAATCTGGATGACTATTGATTGATCATCAAGTTCGGGAGGGTCCAATAGTGCTATCTGTATATCTTCTGAAGTAGAGGTCTTGGTTGTGGGCGATGGGACTAGTTGTCCAGAGGCGGTGAAACGCTCAACAGATGGTTGAAGAATATCCCCATCAACACGTATTTTTACTTTTTCTTGAATNCGATTTGAATAAATAATTTGTTCTGNCGATACATACGTAATTTCCGACCCATCAAACTTGACTGTCTCAGCTGGCTCCAGGGTATATGAGGCTTGAGAGACATAGGATGAGCTAGCTATTAGGCCAAGTGATAGCAGCACTACACCGAGATGTACGATCATTCCTCCGTTCGATCTCCCCACAAATCCTCTAGCTCTATTCCGCCTTACCGATAAAGTCAGGTGCCGAATCGCACTCGTACCTGCAAAACCGGCAAAAGCGAAACCCAATAGTGGTATGAAGCCACGCGCTCCTACTAAAACAGCTAATACCAGCGATAGGGCGCCTCCCCAAGCAGGCCATTCAACACGGTCCCTTAGAAGTTCCGCCCCTGCTTTCCTCCAAGGCAAAATAGGTGCGATAGCCATCAGGAAAAGTATCACGAAGCCTATTGGCATTGACATCTTTTCAAAATAAGGAGCCCCTACTGAAATTTGTCTATTTTGAGTTGCCTCAACAATCAAAGGGAAAATCGTGCCTAGGAGGATTACAAAGGCAAAAGCTCCGAACGCAAGATTATTAGCAAGAAAAGCTCCCTCACGCGATAGAGCAGAGTCGATTCCTCCTTGAGAGCGTAATTGGTCTCCTCGCCAAAATATAAGGATGAGAACAAGTAAGAGCACGGCAGAGAAGAACCACAATAGCCAAGGCCCTACTCCCCCTTCTGAGAAAGCATGCACTGATGCGATAATTCCAGACCTTGTTATGAACGTTCCCAATATTGTCAATAGAAAGGTTGAACATATCAAAGACAGATTCCAAACCCTGAGAAGCCCCCGTCTTTCTTGCACGAGAACGGAATGAAGAAATGCAGTTCCGGTCAACCACGGAAGCAACGAGGCATTTTCAACTGGGTCCCACCCCCAATAGCCTCCCCATCCCAGAACATCATAAGCCCACCAGGCTCCAAGTATTATCCCAAATGTCAGGCATGCCCATGAGAACAAAGTCCAGCGACGTGTGATCAGCAGCCATCCCTCGCCTAATCTTCCAGTGACAAGAGCAGCAATTGCAAAAGCGAAGGGAACAGTAAAGCCCACATAACCCAAATAAAGAATCGGAGGATGGAACGCAACTAAAATGTGATTTTGCAGAAGTGGATTNGGACCTGGCCCGTCGTATCCCTGAGGAGGGTCAAAGGATTCAAATGGGTTAGCTGGNCCTAACATCATTAGAGAGAAAAATGCTGTAACTATAAANATAGTGACCAGTGCCCATGAAACCATNGGGTCTGAGAGCCTGCTTGAAAACTTTTTAGCAACGATGGCTAGATATCCTGCCAAGACTAGCCCCCACAGTAGTATTGAACCCTCAAGCGCTGACCACATTGTTGCTACGTTATAGAGAGGTGGAGTTAGAGAACTGCCGTGCTCGGCAACATATTTAACGGAAAAGTCTCTTGTAATTAATGCTCTTTGCATGGCAAATGTGGATAATGCCATTCCGCCAAGGGCTAGCCAAGCGTATTTAGCACCTACTGTTCGTAAACGCTGCCNTGATTGCTTTTGACCTGCGATAATTGACAAAGATCCTGTCAAGCAGGCTGCTAGTGTCAGAACGATTCCAAGGGATCCAATTGCAACATTCATAATANTCCTAAGAGTCNGGGGCTTTCGGTACTTGCCCCCGTTCTTCAGCGTCNTCTAAACGTTCCTCACGGTAATCATTATCATGCTTTACCAAAATTCTGTTCGTNGAGAACCACCATCCGTCGTTAGCGCCATCTTTAAAANTATGGTCAGGNTCGGGTAGTGGACCTTGATTCCACTTTCCCTCTAACACTACTGGTATNCCTTCATCAAAGAGNTCGGGTGGGGTNCCTGAACTAACAACGTCAACCAGNACACCNTCAAATGAAATTGTNAAGAAGGTAAATTCGTTNCCATCGATTATCTTCGTCTGATCAGACGTTGCGGATGCGATAGGAGAACCTAGAATTTGGAATCTTCGGTCTCCAAGCTCGGATCTATCCTCAACTGCTTCATCGGCAGGCAGAAAAGATTGACTGTTAGTTACAAGGAACCAGATAAGCACAATTACTGATGCAGCCAATACCACTACAACCAGCGCAGGCAGCCACTTAGAAGACATTCTTGCTTTGGGGTCCCGTGGAGAGAGATCCATCTGAACATTTTCTTCATCCATTACTTACTTACCTTATTCAGTTGATGAGGTCATCCATCTTTGGCGGTCCTCGGGGACTTGTGAGGACAATTGTCTACCTTTTTTTATAATTCGCCAAGCATAGANGGAAAGCATAACTAGGGAAATTGACCATCCCGCTATNANATAGCCGACGTGTGTCACNAGATATCTTCCTTTCGNTGTGGATTTAGGTTCCCGCCGTTTGAGCTGCCTTCNTTTAGTCTCTCNTCAATAATTCCAGCTATTCCTGCNCTCTCTATTTCAGTAGCCATCCAACCTACNCGGAACCGGTGAGTCATNANCCATAAATATGAGATACCTATAATGATAAGACCTAGAAATAAAGTGAACAACGTGAGATTCTCCAATTTTCCATCTGTTAGGGACGACTGTTGATGCAGAGTGTTGTTCTCCCACCACTCGACGGACCTGTTGACGATGGGTATGTTGACAGCTGCAATGATTCCTACTACTGAAGATCTTTTAGCCCGTAAGTCTGGGCTAGCCGGCACTTGCCTCAGTGCTAGGTAACCCAAAAACATGATAAACAGAACAAGAGTCGTGACTAAGCGAACATCACCCCATTCCCACCATGTATTCCATGTCGGCCTTCCCCAGATACTTCCAGTGATAAGAGTCAAGCCACAGAATATTACACCGATTTCTGCAGAAGCATGAGCGACAGTGTCCCACCAGCGCGATTTTTTCCAAAGATAAAAAATGCTCCCAAGGGCCGTTGTAATGAATGCGACGTAGGCGAAAATTGCTACAGGAACATGAATATATAGCAACCTGACGGCATCATCCATGTTGTCATCAGCAGGACTAAAGAAAAAAGCGAATGCAAGAAGAGTTGGAATTCCAATTATTAATGAAATCCCCATGAACTTAGTTCCTTGTGAAGTTGTGAAATCTTGCTTCGCTGTGTTTGCCATCACGTTTCCTCTAATAACTTCCCATATGTCAACATACCTATAAGAGTGTAGACAATGGCAATTACTGAAAGTAATCCCAACCATGCCCATCCGTCGGCGTTGACTCGGCCAAACGCATCGCCATATGCTCTTGTTGCTCCTATGACGGCCGGTGCAAGAACAGGAAGAAACAACACAGGTAATAAGGTCTCACGAACTCCTACGCCGGAGGCGATGACCCCATATAGTGTCCCTGAACTTGAAATAGCAAGGGTAGTTAAGATTGTAGAAGCGACTATTAACGGATAATTATCAACAGACATATCNAATAGCACAAGCATGACGATGAANAGTCCGACTTCAAGAATAATNAGTTGCACGTATAACGCAATCGTCTTNCCTATGTATATTGANGCCGGTGAAATACCTGAGAGCAATAGCCTNTCCAAAGCAGAGTCNNATATCTCTATATCAACAGATCTTTGNACNGCTAATATTGCGACCAGTAGTGTAGAAACCCAGAAAAGNCCTGGCCCTGTATCTCGAAGCGTTTCGGTATCGGCATCAAGTGCGAATCCGAATAAAACTATGATTAGTAAGGTATATGGGGCTATTTGGTTAATNATTATTCTTGAGCGGATCTCNATNAGGAGGTCTTTCTTCGCTACTAGCCAAGCGTCACGGATCATAGTGATGCCCTTCNTTNCCNTCTTGTGAATCCGCAACAATCCGNCCGCCCTTGACTTGAAGCGTCCTTTCGCGTTTTGAGCCTATGGAGGAGATCTCGTGTGAGGCGATGAGTACTGTCGATCCAGCTTCTGCCGCTTGAGAGATGCATGAATTCACCAAACCTCTTCCATTATCGTCAAGACCTGCATACGGCTCGTCCAGAAGCCATATACTCGGTCTTTTAATCAAGAGGAGGGCAAGAGATGTTCGTCTTCGCTGGCCTTCTGAGAGGTTACGGACTTGCACGGACTCTAAGCGCCCCGCTAGTCCGAAAACTTTCATAGCACTATCAATTTCAGAGTCCGAAGCACCATATGTAGTCGCCCAGAATTTTAAATTCTCTTTAACAGTGAGGTCGGAGTATAGACCGGTACGATGCGCCAACANCCCAACGTGAGCTCTCAGTTCCATCCGTTGCGTNAAAAGATCAAAATCAAGTATTGTCCCAGATCCTTTTCTCATANGCAGAAGTCCAGCACAGAGATGGAGCAGCGTTGATTTCCCAGCACCATTTGGTCCCTTTATCAGCACGATTTCTCCCTGACTTATTTTCATTGTNACACCAGTCAANGCAGGAAACTGCCCTAAGAAAACCATGCTTTGTTCTAGTTTGATTACTGTTCGCAATCCGGACCCATTTCAGAAACGTCTACTTAAAATCTAGTGGGAGTATGGCATTTCCATNTATTTNTGTGCATTTAGCTAATGAAAATAAAAGTGCTTGTGAGAAGTCATTGGAGTTTCTTTTCGCTAACGTCATCTTTGATGTTTGTTTCNAAAGCTTTTCAGGCACTTGGNCGTAGTTTAATNATTTTGGGCGGGTTNACGTTGCTCTTNGTGGCTTATCAACTNTGGGGCACTGGTGTTCTAACAGACCGCTACCAAGCTGACTTGGAAGAAGATTTTTCTGAGTTGATTGAAACTGCTGAGACTNCACCCAGCTTAANTACAAAAGCGGNATCGGANGAGGAAGATAGACTCAATTATGCTGAACTTCTGTGGCGACCAGAAGGGCAAGCTATGGCGCAGTTAGTTATCCCGAAAATGGGATTAACCTCTACTGTGGTTTCCGGAGTTTCTTCTCAGTCTCTTAGAAGAGGCCCTGGGCACTTTCCTAATACTCCAATGCCTGGCATGCCAGGGAACTCAGCGATAGCTGGACATAGGACAACATGGGGTGCGCCATTTGGCGATATCGACAAATTGGATCCAGGTGATGAGATCAAGATTCAAACTATTCAAGGGAGTTTTACTTATGTGGTGTTGGAACAGAATGGAGGGCGAGGAAACTTCATCGTAAGTCCTAGTGAATTTGATGTGCTTGATCAGACATTTGAAAGTTATCCGAATAGGTTGACCTTGGTATCATGCCACCCAAGACTGACTGCCCGAAATCGAATAATTGTCGTTGCGGAATTGGTTGGGGAGCCAGCAGATCCATATAAGAGGCCAGATTACTTGAGCCAACCAGCATTTGTTTTTGCATTTGATGAGGATGTGATTGCTGAAGCTTTGGGAGAAGAAGTCTCCGGAGAAGCCCAGCCTGGCCTTACTGGTGCCAGCGCCGATGAGATGATTGATAATGAAACTCTTAATCAATCAAAAGAATTTGAAGATCAGGCAACTGAAGCAACTGAAGCAACTGAAGCAACTGAAGCAACTGAAGCAACTGAAGCA
>PAWI01000016.1 GCA_002713485.1 Acidimicrobiaceae bacterium | reverse complement strand
TCTCAATTCGATCAAGTTGAATTACGTGCAGCTCTAAGAACAGCAATGGAAGCAGCTCAAGCTGCAAACAAGTATCTCAACGCTACCGAGCCTTGGAAAGTACTAAAAGATGACCACCAAAGAGGACTTACTATCCTTTTCGTAGCTCTAAGTGCAATTAATGGAATCCGAGTGATGTTTAGTCCTTTTCTTCCCTTCTCAAGCCAGGAACTAGATAACTTGCTTGGAGAAACACATGGATGGAGTCGTGAAATATTAAAACCCGGGACCACACTAACGAAACCAAAACCCCTCTTTCGAAAAGTTGAACCAGATGAATCTTCAAAATAATCAATTGAAGTGGGTAGATAATCATTGTCACTTTGAAGAAAATGATGATATCCGGACAGATCTCGAACAAGCAGAAGCTGAAGGGGTTCAAAAGTTCATTGTGGTAGGGACTGATCTCAAGACATCTCAAAGAGCGAATCAACTTGCCCAAACCTTTCCGAACAAAATCTTCGCAACAGCAGGAATTCACCCTCATGAAGCCAAACATGGAACAGAGGGCATAAAATCACTCTGTGCCGAAGATGGAACAGTCGCTGTGGGGGAGTGTGGCCTAGACTTTTATTACGACCATTCACCACAGGACGAGCAAAAGAACGTATTCCGAACGCACATAGAGTACGCGCACGAACTGGATCTTCCGCTAATCATACATACGAGAGAAGCTTGGCCTGAAACTTTCCAGATTCTTGCAGAAATGGGAACCCCAAAAAGAACTGTCTTCCACTGTTTTACCGGTGGTCCAAATGAAGCAGAGTTAGCACTTCAAACAGGTGCTTTCCTTTCCTTCTCGGGAATAGTGACATTTAAAAATGCGACCGACCTTAGAGAAGCATTAAAAATCACCCCACAACAAAGAATCATGGTTGAAACCGACTCCCCATATTTAGCTCCTGAACCTATGCGAGGGAAAAGGAATCGACCTAAATACCTTCCCTATGTTGGCAATAGAATCGCTGAAGAGCTGTCAATTGATCCTGCCGATCTTGCAGAAGTAGTCTGGGAGAACACTCATTACTTCTACGGACTGGAGCCTCAAGCCAACTAATTTCTCCTCATCGCAAGGGCTAGGTTGCCTTTTTTGTCTAGTCAAGAACATAATGAGGTTCGACTGGGCGGAGTAAAAAATTGCAAGAAGAAGCTACATATAAAATTTTGCATTTGCTGCGATACCCTCTCGCTGCCATTGGCATAGCTTCTGTAGCGGTCATATCTGTTGTGGTCTCGCTAACAGGACCTGACGATCCAGCAGACACGGTTGAAGCCTTCAGCGAATACCTGCAGACCACAGAGNACATCCAAATTACGACAAATGCTGATGCACCTGTCAATCAACAGCAGACTCAAACNAGCAGCATTGACCTTCAAGAAGCTACAAGTCAATATAGGGAANCATTGCGCNTTGAAACCCTTACCGGAAANAGCTACATACCAAATTTCGTTCCACAAGGTAATTTAGTTTCCTCAATAACCAGCTTCACACCAGCAAACCCTAAACCAGTGAATAATGCACCATCAANACCTGATAGCAGTCAGCCAATCCAACCCCCNCCAGTCGAGAATACNAATCCTCCCACCAACTTCATACCAGCAGTTGAACAATGGCGTAGCACTGTGACAACGGCAATAATAAATTATGGTGGNGCTGCTTCTGACACCAATAGATTCCTCCGCATAATGCAATGCGAGAGCATGGGACAACCCGATGTTACCAACTCGTCAAGTGGGGCTGCGGGGTTGATGCAGCATATGCCACAATACTGGGATCAGAGGGCGATCTCAGCAGGTTTTGCAGGTTCAAGTCCCTACGATCCGCTGGCAAATATTAATGTCAGTGCATGGCTAATATATCAAGCATCAGGAGGAGGCTGGCAACATTGGGTTTGTCAGTAAATTTCTTTGGATAACAGAACTAGAATTAGCTTACAGAATAACGAAGATATCTCGGGCACACGCTAGATCGGTCAACCATGGTTCTAGGAAAAAATGAACTCAAAAGACTTATGGAACAATACGGTCTTCAACCGTCAAAATCACTCGGACAAAATTTTGTCATTGACCCAAACACCATTCACAAAATAATTCGCGAAGCAAAAATTGANAACGGTGAACAAATCTTAGAAATCGGACCTGGNCTAGGATCTCTGACAGCCGAGCTATCGCTGAATGCCGATGTCACAGCAATTGAACTTGACCAATATTTAATACCCCCTCTCAAGGAAGTAATCGCTCAATATGGAAATGCTAAAAACGTAGAGATCATCCATGGNAACGCCATGGAAATTAGCTGGGAAGAATTCTTTACCGAAAGGTTAGGAAATTGGAAGATGATAGCTAATCTTCCTTACAACATTGCAACACCACTTCTTATAGAGTTACTTGAGAATGCTCCCCAAATTACCGAAATGCATATTATGGTCCAATGGGAAGTAGCTGAGCGTTTTGCTGCATCGCATGGAAACAAATCGTACGGAATCCCATCAGTCAAATCGCAATACTGGGCAGATGTGAAAATCCTAGGTAAAGTCTCCCCAAATGTCTTCATGCCCGTCCCTAAAGTCGATTCTGCCCTGCTGAAAATTCGACGAAAGACTATATTGCCTAAAATTGACTATACAAATTTTGACCTTTTAGTTAAAACCGCATTCCGCCACCGAAGGAAGATGCTACGGAAAACATTAAATATGCTAGTAACAGCGAGTAATTACGCCTTGGCTGAAATAAACCCTCAGGCAAGGCCCGAAGAACTATCAGTAGTCGACTGGATTAATCTCACTAAGACTTTAGAGATATCGAACCAGCATGACAAGAGAACTTGACACTATGTATGAACTAGAAGCCCCAGCGAAACTGACACTGTCCCTAGCGATAACAGGTGTCCGCCCCTCAGGCTTCCATGAGATTAAAGCTGAGATGGTCACAATAAGCCTTACAGATACCATCCGGCTTTACGAAGGCGACACCGAAATCAGTTACCGAGGTCCATATCCTATTAATCCTCCAGCCGAAGATGACCTTATCGTCAAAGCCTTAAATACCATTGGGAAATCTATGAAGGTCGAAGTGAACAAGAGAATTCCTCCGGGCGGAGGACTTGGAGGGGGATCTGCCAATGCTGCAGCAATTCTCAGGTGGGCCAATTTCAAAAACGAGGATAGTGCAGTTCATTTAGGGTCCGATGTTCCATTCAATATACGCGGAGGTCGAGCTAAAGTCACCGGTATCGGAGAAAAGGTAACGTATCTGCCTTTCGAAGAAAAGACCTTCACATTGATCCTCCCACCCTTTGGCTGTTCAACTGCTGAGGTCTATAAAACATGGGATAAGTTAGGCGGACCCGAATCTCAAAGCGGAAATGATTTAGAGCAGGCCGCTCTCAACATATATCCGGAGATGGAGGAATGGAAAGAAGCTTTAGAGAAACATACAGGGAAAACAGCCAGACTTGCTGGAAGTGGATCCACTTGGTTTGTCGAAGGTAACTATCCAGGAGAAGGCTTCATAGTTGCGCACACGACACCAGAGAACTTCTAAAATTTAACTCTTCACCAAATGGCGACTATTTCCCGCGTTGTCTTTGCGCACGCGTTCGCTTCAACATCTTTCGATGTTTTTTCTTTCGCATACGCTTCCTTCGCTTCTTTATTAATGAACCCATAGGTTCCGAAGAATACCCGATTAATCCGAACATGTGGTGTTTTAGAGACATTTCTATGAATTTTTCTCATTTGCCGACACGAAGTAACGTAAAAAGAAAATAATAGATATAAATCAGCACCTGAGTGTATAGAAGCACATCAGATACGATATGTTCGGAATAAGCAATGGCCCGTAGTTCAACTGGCGGAACGCCTGGTTTTGGTCCAGGAGGTTGCAGGTTCAAGTCCTGCCGGGCCAGCAACCTAACAGGGAGCAAAATGGAACTGATAACTAAAAAACGTCTACACCTTATTTCTGGACGTTCCAATCTGTCACTTGCCCAAGAGATCGCTGACCATTTGGGAGTCAGCCTTGACCAACCGAACCTTGCGGAATTTGCCAACGGAGAAATCCACTGCCGGTTTTCTGAATCAGTTCGGGGTGGAGACGTATTCATAATTCAAAGTCACTCTGCTTCAGAGGGGATGACCATAAATGATTCCATAATGGAACAACTNATCATGGTTGATGCAGCAAGAAGAGCATCAGCAAAAAGAATCACNGTTGTCTGCCCATTCTACGGATACGCAAGGCAGGACNGGAAATCAGAGGGTCGCGAACCGATAACTGCTCGCCTNTTAGCAACACTATTTATCGCCTCAGGCGTAAGCAGAATGATTTCGGTAGATCTTCATTCAGGGCAAATCCAAGGATTCTTTGAAAAACCCGTAGACCATTTAACAGCAATGCCTGTCCTAGTTGACTACATGAAAACTCTTGGCGATGATCTCGTTGTCATTTCCCCAGATACAGGAAGAGTAAAGGTAGCAGAGCGCTATGCAAGTGAACTCGCAGCAGATTTAGCAATAGTCCATAAACGACGCGTAAAGAACAAAAAAAATGTTGTTGAATCAAAAGATGTCATGGGTGACGTAGATGGGCGAGTCTGTGTTTTGATAGATGACATGATTGATACAGGAGGCACAATAGTCGGNGCCGCNGAACTTCTGGCTGAGAAGGGCGCNAAGGAAGTTTTTGCCTGCACGACCCACGGTGTATTTTCAGACCCTGCGATAGAGAGAATCCAGAACTCAGTTATAAAAGAAGTTGCAATGACAAATACGCTTCCTCTCCCAGAAAATAAACAGATTTCTAAGATAAAAGTTCTCTCCGTAGCGCAAATAATAGCTTCAGCCTTAGANGCAGTTTTTGAGGACACGAGCGTAAGNGAAATTTTTGGTGGAAAGCATCTTAGCTAGCCAAAGAGGTGGTTCACGACTCAGTCACGTGTACACTTTTGAACTGACGTAATATCANACAGATGTAACATCTGAAAGCATACNTAGGTAAAGATATGGCAGATTTAGTATTGAACACTGAAGAGAAACANGCTCTCGGTAGTCGCTCTTCTCGGCGATTACGAAGAGAAGGCAAAGTGCCTGGTGTGCTGTATGGCCTTGGGGAAGCCCCCGAAACTTTTAGTGTTGAATACGGAGAACTAAGAGGAGCTTTAACAACTGAAGCTGGGCTGAATGCTCTAATCCAATTAAACATCAATGGAACCAATCAGCTTTCNATACTAAAAACGCTTCAAAGGCACCCAGTCAAAGACGAAGTCATCCACGTAGATTTTGTTCGTGTTGATCCGACACAAGAAATTGCCGTTGAAGTCCCTATCGTACTTGAAGGAATCGCAAAGAAAGTAACAGACTCAAATGGAATGGTTGACCAAACCATGTTCTCCCTTTCAATCCTTTCCCTGCCCGAAGCAATTCCTAACGAACTCACTGCTGACATCAGTGAATTAGAAATTAATGACGCCATCCGAGTAAGCGACGTTGCGCTCCCACAAGGGGTAAGAACAGAAGTCGACCTAGAAGAAGCAATTGCAGTCGGAACGGTGACCAGATCAACCATGGAATCAATAGCAGCAGATGAAGCATCAGAAGCTGAAGGTGAAGAAGAAATGGAAGGTGAAGTTTCAGAAGACACCGAAGAAATTCCAGCTGAGGATAGCGAATAAACTCCGTGCTGCGACGACAGCGCAAATCTGCACCAACAGATATCCAGATGCTTATTGTCGGCCTCGGCAACCCTGGAGAGAAATATAAAAATACAAGACATAACGTAGGTTTTGATGCTTTGGATTGGTTCGCTAACAAGCACTCGGCTCATTTTAAAAAAACGAAAAATCTTTCGCTCTGTAGTGAAATAACGATTAATTCCAGAAAAATTATTCTNGCAAAACCAACAACCTANATGAACGAGTCCGGTATNGCTNTACAAAAGCTTGTGAAGAAATATGGNCTCAATGACCTAGAGAAAATGCTCATCATCCACGACGAGCTAGATCTGAATCCCGGTTCCCTAAAAGTTAAAATTGGCGGAGGACTAGCAGGACACAACGGCTTGAAATCAATAGCTCAGCACATGAAATCAAATGACTTTGGGCGACTACGAATAGGAATTGGGAGACCATCNCAAAGCCAGTTAGGGAAAAANTATGTTCTNAAATCGCCAAGCAAATCGGATGCGGAGAAAATAGCTCTCTGTAATGAGAAAGCCTCAGAAGCAATAGAAAAAATCCTCAATGACGGCTATNCGTCGGCTATGAATCAATTCAATGGTGAAATTCAATAGTTACGTAAAGCACTTNGGCCAGCATCAAGTAGTTGAAAAAATGATGCACCCTAACACAGCTCAAATAGTCGTCCCGGAAAATGCCAGAAGTTGGATAGCGTCTTCATACATAGCNAACGGCGGTAAAACNCCACTGATCATANTCACGTTAAGTCTGAAACAAGCCGAGAATCTAGCNCACGATATCNGTCAACTTTGGCCAAATATTGATCTTGAGCTTTTCCCATCATGGGAAACACTTCCTTTCGAAAGAGTTAGCCCACAAGTCCAAAATATGGGNAGAAGAAACAACGTACTTTGGAGACTAAGAAGTGGAAACTTTCCCGAAGTTATAGTGGCNACTGCGCGATCTATTTCCCAAATAATTGCTGACAAATGCTTTGATGACCCGATCACTATAACAAACAATGAAGAAATCAGTTATGAAACTTTACTTAGCAAAATCTTAGCATTTGGTTACAAACGAACCTCCCAAGTAGAGCGATGCGGAGAGTATTCAGTAAGGGGTTCAATTGTTGATATCTACCCATCAACTGCACAAGAACCAATCCGCATAGAAATGTGGGGAGATGAAGTCGAACGTTTAACTACCTTCTCAATCGTTGATCAACGCTCNAAAAGTAAGCTACATAGTTTTCAGNTCTTCCCTGCGAGCGAAATACTTATCAACNATGAACTTAAAGTGAAAGGACATNAACTCCTTTCCGACTTACCTTGGGGTAATANATATTGGGAGATCATTTCTGAGGGGGGATCATTTGACGGAATTGAGAACNTGCTCCCCAGCNTGACCNCAAAACGCGAGACCATATTTGATTTACTCCCTGCAACATCGACAACACTCTTATTTGAATCTGAAGAAATAGCGAAACGCATAACTGATCTTCTCTTAGAAGAACAAAATATCAGCTCAATGCTCTCTGCAACTTGGAGTGGTGGCGTTAATATCGCTCCTGAAACACTGCACCTTGAATTTGATAAAATTTTTAAGAGCGAGAAATGTAGAACACTTCGTATTGACTCTTCAACACCCGACTTAAGGGAAGCAGATATTGAAGCTTATTCTCCTGTAGAAACGAATAGCGACCCAGTTGTCATTCTTAAGCAACTAGTTAAAAAAAGTTTTGAAATAATNATAATTTCAGAAAGCGAAAAGACGATTGAAAAACTCTTAAATAAGCTATCGAAAAATGATCTGGACGGATCAGTCCACATTGGTGANTCACCAATTCCGCCTAAAAGAGGCTTAACGGTGANATCAGACTTTNATATGCCAAGCATTGTCTTCCCACAATTGAAATTTGCTGTAATCAACGAACGAGAACTANTCAGAAGGCGATTAAGNCCTAGAAAGTCTAAAAGTCGACAGGCTTTGTCAACGACTACTTTTGCAGACTTTAAAAAAGGATCTTTTGTGGTTCATGACCATCACGGCATTGCTATCTTCCAAGGTATTGTCAAAAGAGCATTAGGAAATATTGAAAGAGATTACTTGCTTCTTGAGTATCGTAAAGGCGACAAACTATACGTTCCTACCGATCAGGTGCATCAAGTAAGTCAATACAGTAGCGGCGGTGCTCCTTCGCTAAGTCGTATGGGTGGATCCGATTGGAGCAGAACGAGGAACTCTGTTCGTTACGAAATAGCAAGAGTAGCTGAGGAGCTAGTGTCGCTATACCAGCAAAGAGAATCAAAAGAAGGGTTTAGCTTTTCCCAAGATTCACCCTGGCAAAGAGAACTTGAAGAGTCATTCCCATTCGTCGAGACCGCTGACCAAATTACTGCAATGAATGATGTAAAAGGCGATATGGAACAGAGTATGCCAATGGATCGACTTGTGTGTGGCGATGTGGGATTCGGAAAAACAGAAATAGCTTTGCGAGCGGCTTTTAAAGCGATCCAAGATAGCAAGCAAGTTGCTCTGCTTGTTCCAACAACTCTGCTAGCACAACAGCATTACCAAACCTTCACAGAAAGACTTGACCCTTTCCCCATCAACGTTGAAGTACTAAGCAGGTTCATAGCCCAAAAGGAAGCTAAGGAAATCGTTTCTAAATTAAGAAATGGCGAAGTTGATCTGGTTATCGGTACGCATCGACTTCTATCCGAGGACGTAGAATACAGAGATCTCGGTTTACTGATAATCGATGAAGAACAACGGTTCGGAGTGTCCCATAAGGAAAAGATAAAATCCTTAAAGAGTAATGTTGATGTCCTAACGCTCACAGCTACTCCAATTCCTCGAACACTTGAAATGAGCCTGACAGGTATAAGAGATCTAACACTTCTGAATACCCCTCCAACTGATAGGAAGCCCATCATGACCTATGTAGGAGAGTATGAAGATTCAATAGTTTCAGCTGCCATCAGACGTGAAATGTTGAGAGATGGACAAGTATTTTTTGTTCACAATAAGATCTCAGATATTGAAAACGTCGCAGATGCTCTTCGTAGCAAGGTCCCCTCGGCAAAAATAGCTACAGCACATGGCCAAATGGATGAAGGCACTCTNGAGCAAACCGTTATTGACTTCTGGAACAAAAAATACGACGTTCTNGTCTGCACAACAATCATTGAGTCTGGAATAGATATGCCAACCGTCAATACACTGATTGTNGATGGNGCTGACCGAATGGGGCTAGGGCAACTTCATCAACTNCGAGGTCGGGTAGGTCGTTCGGAGGTTAAGGCCTACGCATATCTTCTCACGCCCAAGGGGCAGAGGTTAGGTGAGGACGCAATTGAAAGACTCAAAACCGTTGGTGAGACATCTGAGCTTGGTTCCGGTTTCAAAATCGCAATGAGAGATTTAGAAATTCGAGGTGCTGGAAACCTACTTGGCACTGGGCAATCGGGTCATATAGCTGCAGTAGGCTATGACCTTTATTGTAAATTAGTGAAAGAGGCTGTCGAGGGGTTGAAACAGATTCCTCAAGAAAGCTATCGAGATATTGACATCGAACTACCGATAACAGCATACATACCAAACGATTTCATCGNNAGAGAAGATTCCAAACTTGAGTCATATCAANCAATCGCAGATGCCAAAAGAGACAAAGACTTAGAGGATATCCAGCAAACATGGTTAGACCGTTACGGACCAGTTCCNGACGAAGCGGTCAATTTGCTGAAAATTGCCTACTTAAAANTCGTAGCTCGTTCTCTTGGAATTGAGAAGATCATTGCGAAGAAAATACCCGGATTTGGAAAAGCTGAATGGAATATTCACATTTCTCCTTTAAAGCTGCGACCTTCTCAACGTGTCCGAACATTAAGAATCTACGACGGCTCGTTATATAAAGAAGAACAAGAAGAATTGATTCTAAAGATTCCACAAATCTCAGAAGCTTCTCAAGAGATAACGGAGTANCTCGGGACTTTAGCAGGGACTGATAAAGAAGATCTAAAATAGCTCTGAAGTGCCCTACAACCTGCTCTCATCAACAACATTTCCACCGAATACGGGTATTTTGGGTAGAACCCCATTTGATAGGCCGTCACTTCAAAGGAAGTAACATGACTGGTAACAGAATTAAAGACATTCTTGGAAGAGAGATCCTAGATTCTCGAGGCAACCCTACTGTTGAAGTTGATGTTGAACTAAGCGATGGCTCCATAGGGCGAGCAGCCGTTCCTTCAGGAGCGTCAACAGGAAAACATGAGGCCGTTGAATTAAGAGACGGAGGCGAGCGGTATCTCGGGAAAGGCGTTCACGGGGCCGTAAACAATGTGAACGAAATTATCAAACCTGAAATTATAGGTATGGAAGCCACAGATCAGCGTGCTATCGATCGAGCGATGCTTCTTATCGATGGAACTGATAACAAATCAAATCTCGGAGCGAACTCAATGCTAGGAGTTTCTTTAGCAGTTGCTAAAGCCGCAGCGTCATCGTTACAACAGCCCCTATACAGGTACTTGGGCGGCGCATCAGCGCATGTGCTACCTGTCCCAATGATGAACGTTCTAAATGGCGGAGAGCACGCAGCTAACAATATTGATTTACAAGAATTCATGATAATGCCCACGGGTGCAGCATCCTTTTCTGAAGCTCTCAGATGGGGTGCTGAATGTTATCAAACTCTTAAACTGGTCCTTGAAGAAAAGAATTTGTCTACAGCCGTTGGAGACGAGGGAGGATTCGCCCCTGACTTAGAATCAAATGAGGCAGCTGTTCAGCTACTTGTTGAATCGATTGAACGGGCAGGGTTTTCTCCGGGCGAAGATATTACAATTGCCCTTGATCCTGCGAGTTCAGAAATTTTCAACGACGANATGTATTCACTTGCGGGAGANCAAAGGGAACTAAATAGATCAGAAATGGCNGAATACTACTCAGATTTATCAAATAAATACCCAATCGTTTCTATTGAGGATGGAATGGCCGAAGAGGATTGGGATGGCTGGACAGAAATCACAAAAAAAATAGGTAACCACGTACAACTAGTAGGAGATGATCTATTCGTGACAAACACACAACGTCTTCAGCTAGGTATAGAAAAGGGTGTAGCAAATTCGATACTGATAAAAGTAAATCAAATAGGAACCCTAACCGAAACACTTGAGACCGTAGATCTTGCACTTCAGAACGGATATACATCTGTGATGTCCCACCGGTCTGGCGATACTGAAGATACGACAATAGCTGATCTGGCCGTAGCAACGAATTGCGGTCAAATCAAAACAGGAGCTCCTGCCCGTAGTGAAAGAGTTGCAAAATATAATCAACTGCTTCGTATCGAAGCTGAACTTGGAGACGCTGCAGCCTTCCGTGGAATAAACGCATTGAGAGTTCGCTAACATGGCGCTTATAACTGATAGCGCTGATAACGAAATCAGGGCCACTGAACGGACAAGAAGAATTGCATTCTGGCTTGTTTCTACTGTTGTGGCTCTATTGGTTCTTTGGTGGAGTTTCGATCTTTTCCAACTTTGGTTAAAACAAGGAGAAGAACTCTCATACAAACAAGAAGAGCTTTCTCAAATCGTCACGGAGAATGCAGAACTCGAGATAAGAAGAGATGCTCTTTACTCTTCTGACACAATTGAACAATTAGCTCGACAAAATTATGGATTTGTCAGGCCTGGCGAGGAAGCATATGCAGTTCCGCCTCCTGCTCCGGAACCAGTAAGACTTCCAGCCAATTGGCCTTTTACTCACCTCGCCCAAACACTGGGGGGTTAGATGACTAACCCAATAGAAGCAGAGGGCCTAACGCGCGTTTTTGGCGACTTAACTGCAGTAAACAGCATTAACCTATCTGTNAACGAAGGTGAAGTATTCGGATTTTTGGGNCCGAATGGTGCCGGCAAATCAACTGCAGTGAGAATGCTTACAACACTACTGAAGCCTTCTGATGGTTCAGCAAAAGTTTCCGGTTACGATGTCGCAACGGAAGCTAACATGGTNCGCAAGAATATTGGTGTNGCCNTNCAGGATGCAGCTATAGACCCCCTTATGACTGGAAACGAGTTATTAAAGCTACAAGCGGTACTTCATGGAATACCAAGACAAGAGGGAAGAGCAAGATGTGCTGAATTACTTGAACGGGTCGGTTTGACGGCCGCAGGGGACAAACGAGTAGGGACATACTCGGGTGGNATGCGAAGAAGGCTCGACTTAGCTTTATCTCTNGTCCACCGACCAAAGGTTCTGTTCTTAGATGAGCCAACAACAGGNTTAGATCCNACTAGTCGAGTCGCTCTCTGGGAAGAAGTTAGAACGCTTAACAAAGAAATTGGAACCACGGTTTTTCTGACAACCCAATATTTGGAAGAAGCTGATCAATTAGCACAACGCATAGCCATCATTGATAACGGAAGAATAGTGCGAGAGGGCAGTCCTGCAACCTTAAAAGCCGGTGTTGGTGCACCAACACTCAGGGTTGATGTCACAGACGCTGATTTCGTGGCAGCTAAAGAAATAATGAACAAATTAGGAGAAGAGCGGCCTGCACGAAAGGGAAGAATAGCTATAGGTCTTGATGGAGGAACTAGGGCTATTACCGCTGTATTGAAAGCTTTAGAGGATCAAGACATAGAAGTACAACATGTCGAACTTGACGAACCCAGCCTTGACGACGTGTTTGCTGATGCGACAGGTCGCCGTCTAGAAGGCGGAGAGAACACATGATGTTGACAAATGAGTGCTAAGAAATTCCTTCCACAAGCACTTCAGCTTTCGTACAGAAGCATTCTTGGAATGATACGTCAACCACAGGCATGGGTTCCTACACTCTTTTTTCCTTTACTTCTCGCGGCCGTTTACGCTGCACAATTCAGCAAAGCAGTAAATCTTCCCGAATTCCCTTACCCAGATGTTACATTTCTAGACTTTATCCTCCCTGCATGCGTCATTCAGGGTGTTTTATTTGGTTCAACAAATAGCGCGACTGACCTCGCAGCAGACATTGAAAATTCATTCATGGATCGTTTACTCTCTTCGCCTGTATCTCGGTCATCAATACTGATTGCACGCTTATCAAGTGCATTTATTTACGGGCTCGTTCAGGCAGTAATCCTAATTCTCATCTTCTTTACGTTCGGAGCTGAGATGTCAGGCGGGATAAGCAGTGCGTTAGCGCTAATATTCATAACTTCGTTTCTTGCTATGGCCGTAGGAAGTTTCTTAATAGCAATAGCGCTTCGAACAGGTTCTCAAGAAGTCGTAAATTCTCTTTTCCCAGTCGTCTTCGTCTTTATTTTTATAAGCTCAGCTTTTTTCCCAGTTGAATTAATGGAAGGCTGGTACGGACAAATTGCGGAATGGAATCCACTTACATGGATCATTGATTGGACCCGATCTTTAACAATTGACGGCTTTTCTTGGGCTAATCTAATCCAAGCATCTGGCGTTATCGCACTCATATCACTTCTAGGTATCTCAATTTCTATCAGGCAATTGAAAAGACGTTTGGCAGTGATCTCATGACAACAGTTTCACCGATTACTTCTAATGCATGGAAAGTTACCTTTGCCGTAACAAAAAGAGGTCTGCTACGAATGCGACGTCTCCCGTCCCTAATGATCCCGTCTATTATCATGCCAATTTTCTTCGTCGTTGCATTCAGCGGATCATTTTCCTCGGTCGTTCAACTTGACGGTTATAGCACTGATAAAGCTGTTAACTGGATGGCGGCATGGGCAATTCTTCAAGGGTCAGCATTTTCGGGACTAGGTGGAGGAGGATTGACAGCCACAGACCTTGAAAATGGCTTTTTTGATAGGCTGCGAGCCGCTCCGATTTCCCCCAGTTCTCTTATCATTGGGCTAGTCGGATATTCCGTAACTAGGGCGGCGCTTCCGACCACAGCAGTCCTAATAGTCTCCTTTGTCGCTCTAGATGCAGATATGCCGGGAGGGTTCTTAGGGTTTGTAATCGCTTACCTTACAGGAATAGGGATAGCGGCCGTAATGTCACTTTTCGTTCTAGGAATCGTGTTTACATTGAAAACCTTGAAGTCCCTTGCCATAGCTCAGGTTGTAATGTTCAGCACGATGTTCCTATCAGTAGGGCAAGCACCTCTGGAAGCTATTGAGGGCTGGCTCTATCATGTCGCAAAATACAATCCAATAACGCATGTGATAAGAATGGGTCGGCAAGGCTTTCTTGGCGAAGTTACGTGGGCTCAAACACAACCGGGATTGCTATCAATATCCCTTCTTNTAGTCGGGACGGGTATATGGGCACGAGNATGTTATCTGAAAGTCGATATCTAAATTGATTTAGTGTTTACCCCAACAGTTGTACTAGATTTCTATTAGAGCAAAGGGGAAGTTTGTGGAAGTAATTCTTAATATCAATGGTGTTGAGCAATCACACGATGTCGAACCTCGAACCCTTCTAGTGCAGTTCATTCGGGAATCCGCTGGCCTCACTGGAACAAATATAGGTTGCGACACTTCATCCTGTGGAGCCTGCACAGTGCACCTCAACGGTGAATCAATCAAATCTTGCACCGTGTTAGCAGCGCAAGTCGATGGAATGGAAATAACGACAATAGAAGGTTTAGCTGAGGACGATGGAACTTTGCACCCTATGCAACAAGCTTTCCACGAATGCCATGCCCTTCAATGTGGGTATTGCACCCCAGGTATGGTCATGGCCTGTGTGTCTCTCGTCGATGAAAACCAAAATCTAACTGAGTCAGAAGTAAGAGAAGGCCTAGAAGGCAACCTCTGCAGGTGTACGGGTTACCATAACATCGTCAAAGCTGTCCTAGAAGTAAGCGGGGCATAATAATGATTCCCGCAAACTTTGACTATCTAAGAGTTGATTCTGTAGAAGGAGCCATTAACGCTCTATCGGAACACGGTGACGAAGCGAAACTAATTGCTGGTGGTCATTCTCTACTCCCACTAATGAAGTTTCGTCTCGCTGCTCCTGCATATCTTGTTGATATTAATCGTTTAGATGAGCTTAAATATGTTAGGGAACAAGATGGGCATCTACTCATTGGTGCCNTAACTAGGCATTGCGACATTGAAAGTAACACTCTCATAAAAGAAAATGCTGGACTGCTAGCTACAGCTACCCATCATGTAGGGGACCCTCAAGTCCGTCACAGAGGAACTATTGGAGGCGCAATCGCCCACGGGGATCCAGCGTCTGATATCCCGTCGGCACTACTGGCCCTCAACGCAACGGTGGTAGTCACAGGCCCAGACGGAAGTAGAGAAATCCCCATAGACGATTTCTTTGTCGGTTTTCTTGAAACTGATCTGAAAGAAGATGAGATGCTCACACAAATAAAAGTTCCTAGCGNCCCGGATGCAAAATGGTCATTCCAAAAATTCAATCGTAGAGCTCAAGATTGGGCCATAGTTGGAGCATCAATCCTAATTAATAATGGTCAAAGCGGCGTATCTTTAGTCAATATGCACTCAACTCCGTTCAGAGCAACAGCAGTTGAAGAGGCAATTTCTACCGGGGCAAACGCNCTTGAGGCAAGTGAGCAAGCTGCCGAAGGGGCAGAACCAACTGCAGATATTAATGCCTCNATTGACTACAGAAAACATTTGGCTCGAGTCCTTGTAAAACGAGGACTTGAAGAAGCAGGGTTGTAAGAACTGCACACAAAACTGACATGTGCCAGCATCCGGTACAACCTGTAGATTATAGATATGGGATATAAGCATCCGGAAACTATTGAAGAGGTTCAAGCAGGTCTTGAAGGGCAAAATTACTTCCCTTCAGAAGGACTTGCGTCAGCAATTTTCCTAGCAATAAACCTTCAGAGACCTATCTTTCTTGAAGGAGCACCCGGAGTTGGTAAAACTGAAGTGGCAAAAGTGATCTCAAGCTGGCTTGAAACAGATCTTATACGACTTCAATGTTATGAAGGCCTAGACGCATCTCATGCAATCTATGAATGGGATTATTCACGGCAACTCCTCCATCTAAGGACCTCAGAAGCATCAGGACGGGCCAAAGAAATCAATGAAAAGTTGCTTGAAGACGAACTTTATGATGAACGATTTCTAGTTCGACGACCGCTCTTGCAAGCAATTGATCATGCAGGATCTACACCTCCAGTATTGCTGATAGATGAGCTTGATCGAGCCGACGATGAATTTGAGGCCTTTCTGCTTGAGCTATTGTCCGACTACACCGTTACCATTCCTGAAATAGGTGCTTTCACAGCAACCGTGCCACCCATCGTGATTATCACTTCAAACCGTACACGCGACGTTCATGATGCTCTCAAAAGAAGATGCCTCTACCACTGGGTTGATCACCCAGGCTATATACGAGAAATAGAAATACTTAAAGCAAAAGCACCTAACGTAGGTGAGAAACTTATTAAAGAAATTGCAGCTGCTGTGGAACAGGTCCGTGACATGAACCTATACAAACCGCCAGGGGTTTCAGAGAGTATCGATTGGGCTATGGCATTAGACCGGATTGGAAATAGCGATCTCACAGAAGATGGGATTCATGCAACTATTGGGGCCCTTCTTAAATACCGAGAAGATCAACAAAAAGTGATGGAATATGGCATTAATAAAGTTATAGAAGATGCGTATGCCCGTGCAATCTGACGTAAAACAAGATTTGGAAAAGCCAGAAAATATTGCCCAAGCCTTTGTGGTTTTTCTCCGCGAAATGGGAGTAAATGTTCCGATCTCATCATCAATTGTCTTCTATCAAGCTCTTGCTCACATAAATATTTCAAAACGTAATGACGTATATTGGGCTGGTCGATCAACACTTGTCACAAATCCTAACGATTTTCTGACATATGATGAAGCCTTCCACGCCTTCTGGGAAGACTTCATCACCCTAAACGGCATCGATTTGGAAACAGCAACCGAAATTGTCACTTCCTTTGGTGAGGAAAGTGACGAATCTGGTTCTTTGGATGAAGAAACCGAAGAGGGAACAGTTATCCCTCTCAGATATTCACGATCTGAGATTCTACGGAAAAAAGATTTTGCGGAATACACCGAAAAGGAACTGGACGAGGCATATAAATTGATGCAATCCGTTCGACTTTTAGGAAGTACCCAAAAGAGTCGAAGAATGAACGTGGTATCTAGCCCCAATAGAACACCAGATATTAAGAGCATGATACGAGCTTCATTCCGAACAGATACTGAGCCAATTCAAAGGTATTTCCAACAGAAAGATCAAAAGATCCGCAAACTAGTGTTTCTTCTTGATGTTTCTGGATCTATGGAAACATATTCACGAGCCCTACTTCGATTCATCCAAGCTTCGGTAGTGGGGCGACGAAAAGTAGAAGCCTTCACGATAGGAACTCGTCTAACACGGGTGACCAAAGAGCTATCAAACAGAGATCTAGACGAAGCGCTAAATTTGACCTCTGAATCAATAAGCGACTGGTCCGGTGGCACTCGAATTGGAGAAACTTTAGAGAATTTTCTTAATCACTGGGGTCAACGCGGAATGGCCCGAGGAGCAACAATTATCATACTTTCCGACGGCTGGGACAGAGGTAAAAGTGACGTTATGGCNGAGCAGATGGGTCGCCTAAAAAGGATTTCCCACAAAATTATATGGATGAATCCTCTAAAGGTTTCTCCAGGGTACGAACCATTGGCGCAAGGTATGGCTACAGCGCTTCCTTACATTGATGATTTTATTGAAGGACATAGTCTAGAATCTTTAATTGAACTAGCTGAAATACTCACCGAATAGAGAAAATATGAGAGAAATAATTCCAGATATTGAGAAATGGACAAATGAAGGAAAAAAAATAGCTATTGCGCGAGTCATCTCTGTTGAAGGGTCAGGCCCGAGAGATGCTGGGGCTGCTATGGCCGTAAATGAAGACGGTGAAGTTTCAGGTTCTGTTTCAGGTGGTTGTGTCGAAGGAGCAGTGGTGACTGAAGCCCTTCAAATCATAGAATCAGGCGAGAGAAAAACCATCTCTTTCGGTTACAGCGATGATGAAGCATTCTCTGTAGGGCTTACATGCGGCGGAACCATCAATCTTTATATAGAACCATTTGATTGGTAAGATGACAGCAAATTTATTTGATGAATTCAAGAGCAATCTAAATGAGGGGTTGCCGGTCGCTTTAGCCACAATAATTGAAGGTACAGGGCAGGGTTCCAAGCTATTACTGCTTCCAGACGGTACGTACATGGGCTCATTGGGCAATCCAAAGATTGACAGGGTTCTGTCTCGAGATATGGCTGGGGAACTAGCAGCCGGAAGAACAAGTATCCGCCACTATGGACAAGAGGGAGAAGCTAGGGAGGAAAGTCTTTCAATCTTTATTGAGAGTTTTGCTCCTCCTCCGCAAATGCTTATTTTCGGAGCTGTGGACTTCACAGCAGCTCTGGTGCGGATCGCCAAAGTTTTGGGTTATAAAGTAACAGTTTGTGATGCCCGACCTGTATTTGCAACAGCAGCGAGATTTCCCCAAGCAGATGCTGTTGAAAATGAGTGGCCCAATGATTTGATGGAAAAGCTAGGAGATTCACTAGGNCAGCGAGATGCGGTCTGTGTCTTAACCCATGACAATAAGTTTGATGTTCCTGCAATTACCTCAGCCTTAAAAACAGAAGTTGGCTATATCGGAGTAATGGGAAGTAGGAAAACTCACGAAAATCGAAATCAGAGACTTGTTGAAGCAGGAGTCACAACAAAAGAGTTCCAACGGATAATGTCACCAGTAGGGTTAGATATAGGAGCCCGNACCCCAGAAGAAACAGCAATATCAATATGTGCTGAAATCATTGCGATGCGAACTGGTCGAAAAGCCCCGCATCTAAAAGTAGGTTCTGGACCTATACATGGGGAAAGTTGAAATATTAGGTAGAGCCTCCCATTAGACACGTGTAAACCTACAATGGGCAGGTGGACAATGATAAAAGTGAGCATATTGTTGAAGATAACCGAACAGCGGCAATAGTATTAGCCGCTGGGAAAGGGGAGCGCTTTCACGGTGAGACGCATAAACTCCTTGCGGATTTCAAAGGAAAGCCTATTCTGCAATGGGTAATTGACAACGTTACTAATGCTGGATTTGATGATGTTTATTTGGTCTCTGGCGCGATAAATTTTCAAAATCATCAATCTTTAAATCTTGAATCTGAATCAATCACAATCGTTGAGAATCATAATTTTGCTGAAGGTCAGGCATCATCTCTAAGAAGTGGGTTGCAAGTTGCTACGTACGACGGTCATTCTTCGGTAGTGGTCGGCTTAGGAGATATGCCGCTTGTGCCGACTGAAGCTTGGAAATCTGTAGCGGAAGCTGATGGTCAGCTNGTCGCAGCAACATTTTCCGGAGATCGACGACCACCGGTCAAAATAGCCCAAGAGTTATGGTCATTAATCCCCATCTCAGGTGATGAAGGGGCACGTTCTCTATTACGGCTACGGCCTGACCTAGTGAATGAGGTAGCATGCGAAGGAAGCCCCNTAGATATTGATACAAGGAGAGACCTAGAACGATGGAGTTAAGTAACGAAATTGATGTAAATGCCCCTATCGAAGAAGTATGGAAAGCTTTCAACACTCCCGAAAGAATCGCCCCTTGCTTACCCGGAGCTGAGTTGCAGGAAGTTGACGGCGATAATTTCAATGGTTTAGTGAAGATAAAAGTCGGCCCCATAACTGCTCAATACAAGGGAACCGCTACTTACCTTGATAAAGACGAATCATCGCAAAAAGTCGTTATTAAAGGAGATGGCCGAGACACTCGCGGCGCCGGTAATGCAAGCGCGACCATAACAGCGATACTTACAGAAGTTTCATCGAATACCACGAATGTTAATGTGCATACAGAATTGACCATTACGGGAAAAGTTGCACAATTCGGGAGAGGGGCTATCAGCGATGTGAGTGGAAAACTAATGACACAATTCGCAAAAAACCTAGAACAACTTCTTGAAACACCCTCGGAAGAACCAAATGATCCCAGTGAACAAAATACAGAATCACCAAAGACCGAAACTGAACTTAACCTTCTTTCGGTTGTCGCTATCCCGGTCCTGAAACGATACGGAATCCCACTGGCTGTCCTCGCAGTAGGGGTCTTTATGGTCATCAGATACGCAATATTGTAGGAGAGGCCAACCTGATGGCAGAAGATCCTATGGAGGATGCTGTAACTATTGAGAAACTTCTTGGAAGGAAGCCTCAGGGAAAGTANGAAGTAGCTGTAAGGAGGGTTGACGGAACTCCAAGAGTAATCAAAAACGCCCCATTCCTTGATGACGGAACCCCCATGCCCACAACGTATTGGCTTGTAGACCCAGAGGATAGATTAAGAATAAGCAGACTAGAGTCCACCGGAGCAATAGATGAGGCGGAGACAGAGATTGGTCTAGACCGGTTAAATGAAAGTCACCTTCATTATGAGGAAGAACGCAACAAGGCCATAGGGAAAGACCATAAAGGTCCTCGGCCCTCCGGAGGAGTCGGAGGAACAAGAAGAGGAATTAAATGCCTTCACGCACACTATGCGTGGTTTCTCGCAGGAGGAAACGACCCTGTGGGTGCATGGATCGAGAATCGGCTCAAANTAGAAAAAGAGATAAATNAATGGACACAATCGTAGCTGCAATCGACTGCGGCACAAATAGCACAAGGCTTCTCATAGCGAAGCAAACTGGACCGACCCACTATGAGACGCTACNTCGCGAAACNACAATTACGCGCCTCGGNGAAGGAGTTGATGCTTCTCAAAAACTCAGTACAGATGCAATAGACCGAGTATTAGTTACTCTGATTGGATATGCAGGCAAGATCGATGAGTACAGAGTATCTAAGGCGAGGCTAGTGGCAACATCAGCGGTGCGTGATGCAAGTAATGGAAATATTTTTTTATCAGCCGTTGAGGACGTAACACAAATAGAACCAGAAGTGCTCAATGGAACTGATGAAGCTCATCTATCTTTCATAGGAGCGACAAAGGACCTCAGCGAAGGAAGTGGCCCCAGTCTCGTAATTGATATAGGTGGAGGTTCAACTGAGTTTGCATTTGGAAATGCGGAATGTGAAACTTCACATTCCGCAAATATCGGCTGCGTTAGAATTTCAGAACGCTTCATCAAGAGCGACCCTCCATTGCCCGAAGAACTTTCCGCTGCACAATCACTCGTAGACCTTCATCTTGATGACGTCCTGATGAACATACCCAACATACATAAAACTAGAACAGTCATTGGAGTTGCAGGGACAATAAGTTCAACTTCGATGATAGAGCAAGGGTTACATGAGTATGATTTCAATTCTGTACATGGACATTGTTTAACTAAAGAATCTATAGAAGAAGTTTTCCGGCTAATCGTAACAGACGATCGTGACGGCAGGCTATCTAATCCTGGGATGGAAGAAGGGCGAGTAGATGTGATTGTGGGAGGTCTTTGTGTACTTGTTCAAATCATGCGAAAGTTGAGCTTTGAGCAGCTTATAGTTTCCGAGACTGACATCCTTGATGGTTTGATCCTAAGTCTTCTTCAATAAACATTGAAATCTGAATCGTCTCATCTGCCAATTGGCGACTAGTCTCAAATACCTAATCAAAGTATTTAAAGAACAATGAAAGTTACTCGCTTCCGTCCTCCATCGTTAACAAAAAGTGAATTGTTAAAAGGTCGACGCGTTCAACTACGACCTTTATCACCAGAAGATTTTCTTGAATGGAAAGAGGTCCGAAAAGCCAATGAAGAATGGTTAACAAAGTGGGAACCAAGTAGACCCACGGGGTCTCCAGACGTAATCAATGACAAAGTCGCGTTCTCATCTCGTTGNAACGCAAGAGATAGAGAAAGACATCTAGGGTCCGGATATGGATTCGGAATCTTCGTTGATCAGCAATTCAGCGGGGAAATTAATATCTCTTCTATTCAGCGTGGCCCATTCCAAAATTGTTACGTTGGCTACTGGATTGATGAAAGAAAGGCTGGTCACGGATATACCCCAGAGGCTCTTGTAGTTCTCTTGCATTTCGCTTTCGATTTGCTGAAACTACACCGAGTGCAAGTCGCAATTATTCCTAGAAATACTGCAAGCAGAAGAGTAGTAGAGAAGCTGCAACTTCGAAACGAAGGGGTAGCAGAAAAGTACCTTGAGATAAACGGAAAGTGGGAAGATCACATCAGATTTGCAATTACGTTTGAAGAGTGGCAAAACCGACGGGAATCCCTAATGAAAGATTGGGTTCACTAATCTCCGGAACTAATTTTTTTCTGCAAAGCAGAAACTAAATTCCTGAATCCATCAGACTCCATAGATTTAACTTGAGGAACAACTTCGTGCTGTACCGCACTGGGTGAGTCATCAATTGAGGGTAGAGATCTAAAAGCCTCTTTCGTCGACTTAGTGAGATCTTTTGAGAAGCTGGCAGCTTTAGCNCCAATCACTTTCGCTTCGTTAAGCAGAGACTCATTAGGATAAACCTCCCAAACAAGGCCTCTTCGAAGAGCCTGNTCACTAGACAACACCTGTCCAAATAAAACCATTGCCCGCATAGTCTGCTCATTTGTTCTCGATAGGAGTCGCCAAGTATGGCCACCACCAGGGTGAATTCCTATATCTAAGAACCTGCTATCAAAACGTGCTGACTCTCCGGCTAATATCATGTCGCAAGCTAAGGCCATATTCATACCTGCTCCGACTGCAGCGCCGTTAACTGCTGCGATTGAAGGCAATGTTGAGTCAGCAATTCTGAGAAAACCNCGATAGATATCTTGAATATTATCTCTCTCGCGGGCAGCAAGAAGGTCCCCTAAATCAGCACCAGCACAAAATGCCTTCCCTGCGCCGGTAAGAATTAAACTTCCTACTTCCTCAGACTTTTCTAAATCATCCATGGTTGCACAAATCTCGTCATTCATTTGAAGATTGATCGCATTCCGCTTATCAGGGTCGTTAAGGGTAAGGACAGCTACCCCATCCGTAATTTCCGAAGTGATATAGGGCATCTNGCCTCCAAACTAGGTTTAATCAATGTTATAGAGAATAATCCAACATAAATACCTTAANCNTTCTCTTCGTTACAAAGCTCGCACCATTTTGACGAACAACCTTTTGGCTCGGCGTCTCCAAAGAGCACGTNAACTATTCTTTCAACCCCATCTTCAATTCGGAAAAGAGCGGCCTCAAGAACATTTTCCGTGACATGCTCAATTGAAAAGTCTGAACGGTCTAGATAATAGGTAGCCACCATACGTGGAGGAACCCCCAATCTAATTGACTCAAGGAGAGCGTAGAATCTGAGATCTTCTCGGTGAGACGGGTAGAAAGCTCCAGTTTTGAAATCAATTAAGACTTTCCCGGCAGTGTTACCATATGGCTTTCCTAAAGATAGATCTACTTTCCCCGAGAGGATTATCTTCCCCTCAGCAAATTCAGCGCGTACGGGGGCCTCCAACATAGGCGTCCACTCTTTCTTCAGAGGAGGCCAAGACTCTAAAAAAGCTCCAACACGATTATTCACATCACTTCGAAGCTGAGAATGATCGCCATCAGAAAGAGTATGTATCCATTTTGCAAGTGTGTCATCCCCGTTAGAACAACGATTTAGAGCTTCATCTACCAGCGAGAGAGGGTCAATGTCTTGCCTCCAAAAAACAGAAAGCTCTATCGCCTTATGAGAGACAAGCCCACGAACAGTGGGAACGGACCATTCAAACGGCTTTTCCCTATCTGCGATGAATTGGCATTCACATCGCATGATTTGATTCAGGTGAAACTTAGAAATATACAAAGTATCAGAGTCTGGGATTGAAGACTGAAACTTTGAGAGGCGAAGCGTAAGTTCACTTTTCAATTCCTGTTGGAGTGTTTCACTAAATAGTGGGCGATCAGTGAACTTCGCCCCCAAGTGCTCAAGAACACTCTTCTGTGATGGGTTAAGTACTTCNTTCTCCTCCATACTCACAATCTAGCCCTACAGGAATCCTAAGGTGATGAAAGACGAAATAAGAAATGTCATACCAATCATGGATAATGAAACTATGGCGGAATCAATTTCAATACAATTTTCAATAGCTGTCAGAACGCTAGGNCGGATAGCTGACCAATTAGGTTACCGGATTCCACAGTTTCGATGTCCACCCCCCTCAGCGAAATACCAACGATCAGTTCGTAAAACGGGAGAAGAGAATCTGAGTATCTCAATCGTTATAAGAGGTCGACCATGGCTAGCGATTTTGGCTGACATCGTTGAAGGGTTTGTAATAGCCAATACTCAATCGGGGCAAGATTCTGAAATTCGTAATATCCTATGGGATTGTATTTCTACAAATGCTTTGCAAAAGATTGATACTGATTCGAGTGAAGCCCAAGTTATGTCTTCTGCAGCCTAGCTANAGAACGAACCCTCCATCGACAGCTATTTCTGCTCCTGTNAGGTAACTAGCTGCATCACTCAATAAAAACATAACTGCTTCAGCAACTTCATCCGGCTCTCCGATTCTTCCCATTGGAGTTTTATTGGTAAGTAATTCAATATCACTNGGNCCCAGACCGATGGACATGTCTGTTGAAATTGCTCCGGGGTGAACGCTATTGCAACGAACGTTGAATTTTGCNAANTGCAGAGCAATTGCTTTCGTCATACCAGTCACTGCAAATTTACTAGCAACATAACCTATATTTCTCTGGCCTCTAAGACCAGCAACTGAAGATATATTTACGATACTTCCAGAACCCTGATCTCGCATTAAGGGTGCAATACACTCAATTCCCAAGTACGTTCCAAGCTGGTTTACCTTTACCATCGCTTCAAATGCTTCCTGAGAGTCATCAAAAAGTGTCTTTTGAATAAATATTCCAGCATTGTTGACTAAACCGTCTATTCTCCCATGCTGGTCGATCGTTTCTCCGATAACCCTTTCCCAGTCTTCTTTTATAGTTACGTCTAAACGACTAAAAGAAGCGCCTAAAGAATCAGCAGTTACTTGAAGCTCATCGTCAAGGATGTCGGTCAGTATGACCGTTGCTCCGCGCTCCGCAGCCATTTTCGCCTCAGCTGCCCCCATCCCTTTTGCTGCCCCAGTTATCAGGACTACTTTCCCATCTAAATTACTCATTACACCATTCCTTCCATTGTTAAGATTACAGGATTAGATGCTATAAAATCTTTCTTAGTGAAATTGGCTCTCAAGTGCTAGAGATGAAATATTACTTCTATAGTGTGATAGCAGCCCGAGTGGCGGAATAGGCAGACGCAGGGGGCTTAAACCCCCCGGCTCCGAACAGGGGCATGTGGGTTCGAGTCCCACCTCGGGCACGGCACTAAATATCTATTAAGATAGAACTGACAAGGGGAGCAGATGTTCGATTGCATTATAAAAGGCGGAACTTTAATTGATGGTTTAGGCTCAGAACCTCAAACTGGTGATGTTGCCATCAAAGATGGAATTATTTCAGAGGTTGGAGGGAAACTTGATCGCCTCGCAAAACGTGTCATTGACGCAGATGGGGCAATTGTGACCCCAGGTTGGGTGGACTTGCATACACATTACGACGGTCAAGTCAGTTGGGACACAGAAATGGCTCCATCATCACATAACGGAGTTACAACCATTGTTATGGGTAACTGCGGTGTGGGGTTTGCGCCAGTCCATGAAGGTCAGGAAAAAGAGTTAATAGAACTTATGGAAGGTGTCGAAGACATACCTGGGTCTGCGCTTCATGAAGGGATGGAATGGGGAGAGTGGAAAACATTCCCCGAGTATCTGGACTACCTTTCTCAAAGGCACTTTTCGCTTGATATTAGTGCCCAAATTGCTCATGGTGCACTGCGGTACTATGCAATGGGCGAAAGGGGGCGATTAAATGAAGATGCAACTGAGGGTGATATAGCTGAGATGGCGAAACTTGTCACCGAAGCCTTGGAAGCTGGAGCTGTAGGATTTAGCACATCAAGAATTGTTGGTCACCGTTCGTTATGGGGTGAGCCCGTTCCGGGTACCTTTGCACCAGACCATGAAGTTCTTGCTATCGCTAAAGCAATGAAAGAATCCGGCAAAGGGGTTTTCCAAATGATTCCTGCTGGCACAATAGGTAAGCTTGAGAGTCTCGGAGGCGAGCGCTTCACTCCCCAAGAAGAACATGACTTAATGGTGCGTGTTTCACTTGAAAGTGGGCGACCTGTCACATTCACTCTCGTACAGTCTCCCGACTACGATCCTGATTTGTGGAGAGAAATTTTAGATTTAACCGATGAAGCGAACAGCAGGGGTGCGCAGATCTATCCTCAAGTTTCGTCAAGGCCCATAGGTTTCCTCACAGGGCTAGGCGGATACCACGCTTTCATGCGGAGACCAACATATTTAAGAGAGGTTGCTCACTTACCGCTTGAGCAAAAAGTCGCTGCGATGAGCAGACCAGAAATACGTAAGGCAATCATGGCCGAACATGATGTGGCGCCTGAAGAGCCCGGTTCAATGGAAAATGTCTATGGTCTCTTTAATGTGGCTGCACCTGCTCTTTACCCTCTCCAAGATCCGGTAGATTATGAACCCGATATTAGTGAATGTTTGGGAGCTAAAGCTGCGATATCTGGAGTCGACCCTATTGACTATTTGTATGATTTCCTTCTAGAGGATGGTGGCACACGCTTTGCATCTTTGAGTGCAGTTGACCTTCCAGCAAGAATGGGTGTTCTTCAGGAAATGCTCCTTCATCCCAATACTGTTACAGGTCTCAGCGACGCAGGGGCTCACGTGACCCTAATTTGCGACGGGAGTATGCCGACAACCCAACTCGCATACTGGACTCGCGACCGAGCAAAAGGTGACAAAATTCCGATTGAATATATCGTTCGAAANCAAACNGCTTTGAATGCGGAACTTTATGGCTTTCANGATAGGGGCAGCCTTGAGCAAGGAAAGAAAGCAGATATCAATGTTATTGATATGGACAATCTTAAAGTTTCACCACCGGTT
This sequence comes from Acidimicrobiaceae bacterium, assembly GCA_002713485.1. GTDB lineage: Bacteria > Actinomycetota > Acidimicrobiia > Acidimicrobiales > UBA8592 > UBA8592. The sequence goes on along the minus strand of PAWI01000016.1, from coordinate 554 downwards.
CCTCATCATGATCTTCCTAAAGGTGGTACTCGCTTAATGCAACCAGTTACTGGGTATGTTAATACTCTTTGTAACGGAATCTCCGCACGAGAGTTTGATCAAGATACTGGAGATCGGCCCGGACGACTGGTTAGGAGCTAGTTAAGTCAAACCTGCAGTAAATTGGGCCATATCAAAATAGTCCCGCCATTCGGTAATTTTTCCGTTTTCTATTTTAAATATTCCAGCTACTGGCAGCTTTGTGGATGCATCACCGATTACGAGAGTGTCAACACGTTCATTCATTACAATTTGGCCAGCTGCGACCTGATGGAGAATCTCAAAATCAATAGAAGTAGCCGTTGCGAAAAAACCCTCGATAAAAGAGCGAATCTCTGCTAGGCCGTTAGCTGGAGACATCGGAATATTATGGTAAATTGCAGAGTCATCAAAATAACTCAAAATAGACTCGATGTCTCCATTACCCCACTCATCGCAAAATGATCTCACTGTTTCATCAGGTGTAATTGTCATAAATGTAGAATAATGGAAATTCAACCTGTAATGCTTCACGG
>PAWI01000015.1 GCA_002713485.1 Acidimicrobiaceae bacterium | reverse complement strand
AACGGAGTCGGCGGAGGAAAAGAAAAACAAATCGACAGCCCAGAGCATCGAGAACTTATCCGTCACGCCGCAACTGAAGGAACAGTCCTCATCAAAAACGACGGTGTATTGCCTCTCAACCCAGACGCCTTTGAAACGCTGGCCCTCATAGGACCAAATGCCCGATCAGCGAAAATCATGGGTGGAGGATCAGCCGGTGTAAGGCCATACCGAAATGTGAGCCCTCTCAGCGCGCTAACAGAGCGAACAAATCTGGAGATTACCTATGCGCAGGGTTGCGATATTGATCGCACAACACCCCCAATCGAAACTCCAATCTTGTCCACTCCTATTGAAGTTGATTTCTTCAACAGTCACAGTATCGGTGGAGACATCGCAGCCCACAAAACCTATTCCCAAGCTGATTTTAAATTCTTTGGATCGCCCACAAAAGGAGTCGACCCTCACACATATTCATTCTCCGGAAAAGCCACTATCACACCCGAAGTGACGGGAAAACATGAGCTACGTCTCGTGCAAAGCGGGAAAACAAGAATACGAATCAACAATGAGATCATCATTGATGCAACAGAGGGCGATTTCGGCAAAGGCGATGATTTCTTTGGAATGGGATCCGCCGAAATCACAGCCGAGATTCACCTTGAAGCAGGCAGCGAGATATCTATCGAAATTGAATTCTCAAGTGAAGGAGCCATACTCATGCTCGGCTGCAGAATAGGGCTCAAACCAATCATGGAAAGAGACCTACTCCAAGAAGCTCAAGATTTAGCAGCTAAATCAGATGCTGTCATTGTGATCGTCGGAACAAATGACGACTGGGAAACAGAAGGCCGAGACCGAGACTCGTTTTTCCTCCCCGGTGATCAGGTAGAACTCATTGAGCGAGTCAGCGCCGCTAATTCAAAAACCATTGTCATCGTAAACACAGGCGGGCCACACGATATGACATGGATTGATACTCCGAATGCTGTACTCAATATTGGTTTTGCAGGCCAAGAACTCGGAGAAGCACTTGTAGACGTCCTACTCGGAGAAAAGGACCCATCAGGTCGCATGCCAACGACAGTCCCTGCACGATACGAGCACAGCCCTGCCTACCTCAACTATCCAGGAGAGAACAGTGTTGTGCGATATGGAGAGGGACTCTACATTGGCTATCGGTGGTTCACAGCACGCCATCTTAAACCAGCAGTACCTTTCGGACATGGCCTATCGTACGCATCATTTGAGTGGGGAACACCCAAAGTAAATGGTTCTCAGTCAANTGATCTATCATCAGNCATCGTTGTTGAAGTNGATGTAACTAATACCAGTGAAAGATCAGGNACTGAAGTCGTTCAACTCTACATTTCACCTCCCNAATCAACNCTNCANCGNCCNCCCATCGAACTCAAAGGCTACGCGAAACTAGCCCTTGAACCNGGGGAGACNAANACAGCGAGCATCACGCTGAATTTCAGATCATTTGCATACTTTGATCCTGGCGATCAGTTCTACAATACGCTTGACGCAAATTCACCAGTACCCAGAGAGACAGGGTCCCGAAGAACAGAGCCCGGATGGTATGTCGAGCCAGGAGTTTATGATCTTGTAGTTGCTAGATCAGCAACCAGTCATCACGCAGTTGTTGAATGGGAACTCACCGGAGAAGAAAACTATCAACAACCGTAACGGCGTTGCTCTACATTCCCCACGAGCCATCATCACGAACCTTCCATGAACCTGCTGCGACAGTACCCCCATCAACAGGAATAGAAGAACCCGTTACAAAGCTCGCCATGTCCGAGGCTAGAAAACAGATAACGGCAGCGCATTCCTCAGCGGTTCCTTTGCGGCCGAGCGGGGTCGGCTGCAAGCCATCAATCAATGCGCCGGAATCTTCAGCTAATCCTGCATCACCGGGAGTTGGAATCATGTCAGGAGCAACGCAATTAACGCGTATACCCCTTGACCCCAACTCAACTGCTAACGATTGAGTGAATTGCTGAACAGCGGCTTTCATCGCAGCGTACACTGCGAAACCGGGAGCGGAATGATAGGCCTCAACGGATGTGACGTTCACAATNGATGCACCATCGTTAAGTATTGGGAGAGATGCACGGACACAGTTGGTTACCGAACCAAAGTTCTCGCGAATCAAAACAGATTCACCCTTCTCTGACACCTGATCAAATGGAGCCCAAAACCCTCCGCCAGCATTATTTACCAGCACATCCACCGAACCTAAAGCTTCGCTAACAGTTGCGAAAAAAGAGGTAACTGCCTCACCATCTCGAACATCAAGAACTTCACCGTATGTGTCTGTGCCTTTGGAGTGAAGTTCGTTCACTGTTTCATCAAGTTCATCCTTTAAAAGGTCGCAAACAGCTACGGTTGCGCCTAGGTTAGCAAACGCCAATGCAGTTGCTTTCCCTATTCCCCTGGCCGCGCCTGTCACCACCGCAACCCTTCCGGTGAGTAATAAATTGCTAGTATCCATGATGTCTTCGTACCACAAAGAAGACGGAACGTCATAAAAGAGATAAGTTATTACGCATGGAAGCAACAATCACTGACCTCATCAACGCATCCGCCTATGGACAAAATGGTGTNCCGCACGACCTGTGGACACATCTTCGGAAAGAGTCACCTGTCTATTGGTATGCGCAACGGGGCCACACTCCATTCTGGGCTATCACAAAACATGAGGACATCATGGAAGTTTCAAGCCAGCCCGATATCTTCTCCAGTGAGGCAGGCGGAATCATTGTCCTTAACGAAGCACAAATACAATCATTTATCGAAGGAGGATCCGGAAGCCCGCTAGCCCAGATGAAAACCATAATCACTATGGACCCACCTGAGCATCGCGCCTACCGAAAAGTCGCAAGCGGATACTTCACTCCCAGAGGTGTCACAAATCTTGATGAGATAGTGAAGAGCAGTGCAGCAGCGATTTTTGACGACCTTCCAACTGAAGGAGAAGTGGACTTTATTGAAGCTATCGCCCAAAAACACCCACTTCGGGTTCTGGCAACCATATTAGGGATTGATAAGGAACAAGAGGAGCGCTTGCTAGTTATAACTCAGGAATTATTTGGTAGCGAAGACCCTGATATGCGCCGAGGAGGAGAAGATAGAGAAACTGCTCGTAAAGAACTTGGTATGGAGTTCTACATGCTCTTTGATGAAATCATTAAAGATAGGCGTTCCTGCCCAAGAGATGACCTTGCGACCATGCTTGCAAATGCCGAGCTATCCGACGGATGCCCCTTAGGGCAATTAGAAACTCTAGGCTACTACCTCATTGTTTTCACTGCAGGACATGACACCACACGAAACGCCCTGTCAGGAGCAATATCGGCATTTCTTGACCATCCCGACGAGTTTGAACGATTACGTAAGGACCCCAGCCTCTCCAAAGCGGCAGTTGATGAAATCGTTCGCTGGACAACACCAGTGAATTACATGAAACGACAAGCCGTTCAAGATTATGAACTTCGTGGACAGAAAATAAAAGCTGGAGAAGAACTCGCATTATTCTACTGTTCAGCCAATAGGGATGAGGATGTGTTCGATGACCCCTTCACGTTTGATATCACTCGAAGTCCAAACAGGCACCTTGGGTTTGGCTGGGCCGAGCACTATTGTCTCGGGGCCCATCTTGCGAAGGCAAGCATGAAAGCATTGACTGAAGAAATGGTTCGCCGTATTGACTGGATGGAACCGAATGGTGAACGAACCTTTATTTCTTCGAATTTCGTTGTTGGCCTTAAAACACTTCCTGTGAAGTACAAACTCAAGGACGGATGACTCCATGGCTGAAACAAGCAAATGGAGAGAAAAAATTACTAACCTAAAGAAGCGAAAATCAGATGCACAAAAGATGGGTGGGGCTGAAAAGGTAGCCAAGCACCATGCCAAAGGTAAAAGAGATGCCCGTCAACGCATCCAAATATTGCTTGATGGAGGAGCATTCACTGAAGTCGGACAATTAGCTGGACATGAAGTCGATGCATTTGTTTCAGGAATCGGGATACTCAACGGACACCCTNTTGCAATAGGATGCGAAGATTTCACTGTGAAGGGAGGGTCCATAGGTAGAGCAGAATCAGCAAAACGTTACCGGATAGCTGAGTTAGCATTACAAGAACGTATTCCCCTGATNATGCTCTTAGAAGGTGCCGGACATAGACCGCCGCTTCCGGATGACCCTCCTGCATNNAGAACACCAGGGGACCTTCAAGCACAAGCAGACGCATCAGGGCGAATACCTCTCGCTACTGCAGTTCTTGGACCATCGGCAGGGCACGGAGCGTTAAGTGCACCGCTCGCAGACTTCACNGTGATGACAAAACANGCGTCAATCTTTACNGCAGGTCCGCCGCTCGTCAAAGCATCCTTAGGGGAAGATATAACAAAAGAAGAACTNGGAGGGCCAGATGTTGCCTTACAAAGTGGTGTTATCCATAACCTAGCTNACGACGATGAAGATGCTTTGCGNCAAATACGAACNTGGCTTACCTACCTACCGTCTTCTGCATGGCAAANCCCAGNGCGACTTGNTGATGCCGAACAGCAAAGAACTGTTGATGAGCTCCTCGATATCATTCCTGAAAACCCGCGNCAAGCATATGATATGCAAGACGTGATTAAAGCAGTNGCNGATGNNAATAGCGTATTCACTATNCAGCCAATGTTTGGGCAATCTCTGATAACGTGCCTTGCCCGGTTAGGTGGAAGACCAGTTGCGATTGTAGCTAACCAGCCTCAGTATATAGCTGGTTCAATCACTGTTGAAGCCGCAGACAAGGCCACACAATTCATTCAAGTCGCTGACTCTTTTCACCTTCCATTGATTTTCTTGACTGATAACCCNGGCGTACTGGCAGGGTCATCTTCTGAGAAAGCTGGAATNCTCCGATATGCAGGGAGAATGTTCCTCGCTCAGCACCATGCCACTGTCCCGAAAATACAACTNACTGTTCGAAAAGCATATGGTTTTGGAAGCACAGCCATGGGTATGAACCCATTTAGTGGACAGACTCTAAACCTTGCTTTCCCAGGAGTGAGTTTTGGTGCCATGCCAGCTAGAGGAGCTGATGANGCAACAGGNGCTGATCAGGAAACACGAGAGGCATTACGAGAAGCNGAACTCAGTTCCGGGTACCGATCAGCGTCAGCCCTGAGCATTGATGACATTATTGANCCATNCCAAACACGAAACATGCTCCTGCAAGGTTTAGAGATAGCATCAAGCAGAATCAGTGGTGCCGTGAATCCTAAACAACGAATCGTGAACCTTTAAACCAATCTATGAGGAAAAGCTAAAGTTCTGTTGGGTGTCTGTGTTCAAGAACATCAGCCCAATGGGATCGTCCGGTGCTCCGAAGCCTCTTAATATATTCTGGTAGATGTCCTCGTGTATGAAACGGCCCACCCTCTTCAAGTACGATTTCCATAGGGTCAACTGAGCTGTAGCCTCTTTCGAGCTGCGACGCAGTCCAATCTGCCAGCACCGATCTTCCATGAGCAATTAGTTCGTTGCTCGAGGAGAAAAGATCATCTTGTTCATGAGGGTCGCTTGCGATGTCAAACAGCATTTCTTCATTCCAATGCCCATGNAAACCGTCATGCCACGTACGCATGTATAGATAGTCTTCCCAGCGAACCGANCGCTGGCATGACCATGCGCCTTGAGATAGAACAAGAAATTTACGCCCGCTTTCACTTCCCTGACGGAGGCTCTNGGCAAGTGATTCTCCATCCCAATGGCTGGGGATCCGCAAACCAGCAAGATCAACAACTGTCGCTGCGATGTCAAGGTGATACTGAAGNCCNTCAAAAACTCGTGCTTCTAGTCCAGGCCATTTGAGAATNGAGGGGATATGNCATGTCACTTCGTCGGCTGCCTGATGATCGGCATACACACCNAGNTCACCGAAAGCTTCNCCATGGTCTGAACTAATCAAGACAGCAGTGTCTTCCAGCACTCCTAAATCGGCAAGTTTATTTAGTANCATGCCNACAGCATCATCTGCGTAACGAACACCNACGTCATACCCATCGAAGATCTGTTTNACATCATCCATNGAAGACGCATTCCATGGTTGCCGAGGAGGCGGATCACCCCATTCATCTGGCCGGAANCCCCACGGTTCCTGAGCTGAATGCGGNCCGGACAGGCCCCAATTCTTCATACGAACGTCTTCCGTATGCCATGCAGGTACAGGATCGCTCTCAAATGGGTTTCCGTAATCTTCAGGTGTTCGATATGGGGTATGAGGATCCCATAGGTGGACATGTAAAAACCAGTCATCAGCTTTACCTCGTCTATCTAGCCAATCTAAAGCACCGGGAATGACNTCATCTGCTCGTTCCCCTCCAAATCCTCGCATCAAATTCATAGATTCCATGAAGCCACTATTCCACCACGACGCACCATGTCGGAACGGAAATGATGATATTGATGCTGTATGCCACCCAGCGAGATAGAAAACAGAAGCCCATGAGCGCATGTTGAATCTTCCGAAGAATCCGCGCTCTTTACCCTCAGGTTGAAGGTCAGCTGCCCTTCCGCCATGATTCACAACGCCATTTCGGATACCAAACATTCCAGTAATCAATGCAGTTCTACTNGGTAGGCAGGGAACATCCGATGCATAGACGTTCTTGAAGTGAATTCCTTCACCAGCCANCTTGTCNATGTTCGGGGATGTATTNCTGTGGTATCCACTACACCCGAGATGATCAGATCGAAGCGTATCAATATCGATATAAATTATTCGCACGACTCTATTTGTAGNCGCATAATGGTCGGTCGTAAATGTCAGCTATGTGCCAAACANGGAATCGTGTAACTTATAGATAAATACGAATCCATAATGCCCATCGAAATTAGGCTGGAATGACCAAAGAACCTTATCTCTCATTACAACTACGAACCTTTTCATCTGAGCAACCCGAATCATGGCAACCAGTAATAGATTTAGCAATCGCGGCCGATCGCGCCGGNGTGGGGAAAGTAGTTGTTTCTGATCACGTCGCNTTTGGNANCTNNNTGGAAGCCTACGGNGACCCGAGTGTCGGAGGGGTCTCTGGAGGNAAACAACCCACAGGGCCTGATGGGCACTGGCTTGAACCACTGACATTCCTTTCGGTGGTAGCAGGAGCTACCCAAAATGTGCGACTTGGAACGAATATTCTCCTTGCCGCNCTTCGGCGACCTGCAGTNCTTGCGAAAACTTTGGCAACTCTAGATGTACTTTCCGACGGACGGGTAGACCTCGGAGTGGGCGTAGGGTGGCAACGGGAGGAGTACGAAGCATGCGGATTAGATTTCACGAAAAGAGGACGCCTACTTGATCACACACTAGAAGTATGCCGAACGCTTTGGACCCAGTCAACCGCTCAATACAGCGCTGATGAATTAGAATTCTCTGATATCCACGCAATGCCAAAACCGCTCCAAGCAGGGGGAGTGCCTATCTGGGTCAGTGGAACAGTTAATAAGTTCTCAATGAAACGCTTGGCGACTTTCGGGTCCGGTTGGGTTCCTTGGGGGCCGGACGCAAATGACATTAAATCCGGAATTCAATCAATGCGCAAGGCAGTTTCCAGTCATGGTAGGGATCCCGATGATATAAAAGTCATCGGAACGTTGCCAATCATTCGTAATGAAGACCAAATTGGTCTGGATGAGACAATGGCTAGTGTTCCAGAGTACGTTAAGGCAGGAGTTACTGACTTTCGAGCCTACCTTCCGGTTCCTGAAGGCATTGGACCCGCAACTGAGTATCTCACCGAGGTAGTGCAGAAATTCAATGACCGAGTTTAGAGTAAGAGATGTTCTCTAATCAATTAAATCTCTGGCCTCTTTGATGAAATCTAAATGCTCTTGGAGTCCATTTAAACCGCAATTCATTGTCACAATTGAAGCGTGGGTTCCACCCGAATCTCGCCATTTCTTAACAGTTTCTGCAGCGTCTTGAGGCGTTCGGTCGCGTAAAGCTATTATTTCATGACCAAAGTCTTCTTCGCTTCGACCAAATTCTCGCAAGTGATGTTCAGTGCGGTTCTTGCCCTCTAGGCAGCGCTCATGATCACCGGCGTAAATAAAACCATCTCCTAATTCTCCAGCACGCTTAAACGCTACTTCTGAGAAGCCTCCAAGCCAGATAGGAATTTGCCGATTAGGTCGAATATTGATGTTGCCCCGATCGATACGGTCGTATTCGCCTTCAAAACTGAAAAGATCCTCTGACCAAAATTGTCTTAAAAGCTTAATCTGTTCGCTTAAGCGGGGCCCACGTTCAGAGAATTCCTGACCAAGAGCGTCATACTCAACATAATTCCATCCAGTACCAACACCGAGGCGTAAGCGTTCACCCGAAAGGAGGTCAACATCTGTTGTTTGCTTTGCTACTAACGCAGTTTGTCTTTGCGGCAAGATTATTACCCCGGTAACCAGTTCAATTTTCTCTGTGATCCCTGCAAGGTAACTAAACATCGTGAAAGGGCAATGAAAGGGATCTTCATTAGTATAAGGACCCCATAGTTCCGGCTTCCTATCAGCATGGGTAGCCCCAACCACGTGGTCGTAGGCCAAAAGATGATCAAATCCCAGATCCTCAGTTGCCAAACCGATTTCTTTCACCGCTAGAGGGTCACCTTCTAATTCGGTTTGGGGGTACACAACGCCTAGTTTCATTAATTCTCCTTTGTTGAGTAATNAGTTTTCACTATTTTTGTGCCGTAATCCATTCCAAANCTGTTTTTGTACTACCGGTTGACACAATTCGATTAATGGCATACATTAATACGTAAGAGTAAGTTACGGAGGAATAATGGAATTCGGAATTTTCAGCAACGGATACATACCAGGCCCAGCNGCTCACGATACTGAATCTGAGCACACCGAGCTCATGAGAGAATCGGAATACGCAGTTATTGCCGACAGAAATAACTGGAAATACATGTGGTACGGCGAGCATCACGGCCTTGTNGAATACAGTCATATGTCCGCACCCGCACCACTCATGGGATGGGTCGCAGCACAAACAGAACGTATTCATATTGGTTCCGCCATCACCAGCCTCCCAGTCACCAAAGAACACCCCGTTCGTATNGCGGAACGAGCAGCAATGTTAGATCACGTAACAAACAACAGGTTTGAGTTTGGTACAGGACGAGGCGCAGGAAGTCACGAACTAATGACATTTAGTGGCACTCAACCATCCCAAACAAAAGCAATGTGGGATGAAGTCATCCGCGAAATCCCAAGAATGTGGGAACAAAAAGACTANTCATTTGAAGGTAACGGATGGTCAGTCCCTGGACCACATAACATCCTTCCCAAACCCTACGGGAAAGGACACCCACCTATCTGGGTAGCATGNGGAAATCCTGAAACATTCGCAAAAGCTGGATCTTTAGGAATAGGTGCAATCGCCTTCAACTTTGAACCGATCCATAACTTAAAAGGCAGACTCGAAGCCTACAAAGAAGCAGCAGAGTCGCCCACTGAAATCATNGGACAGTTCCAAAACAACAATGTCATGATGACAAACGGAGTCATCTGCCTTGAAGACAGAGAACGCGCTCGTGAAATCGCAAAAGCTCAAGGACGCGGATACCTCGTCACGATGGTTAACCTCTACCATGACACCATGCCAAAATCCCCAGATGGGATCACATGGCCTCATGCACCAGCAAGCACACTCATTGAATGGACAGACGAAATGCTCGATCAGATCATTGAAGCTGGATACATGCTTTGNGGAAACCCAGAAGAAGTCAGCGAGCAACTTGAGGCATACCAAAGCGTGGGATGCGATCANGTAGTTTTCGGACTCCCTATCGAAGGTATGCAACATGAAGAAATCAAAGAAATGCTTGAAATCTTCGGTGACCAAGTGATTCCCGAGTTTGATAAAGACCCGGTTCACTCAACAACNAAAATGAGAGAAACAGCGCAGCCTAAATTCCCAGCATTCAATAACGAGTTACCTGCCGAGGTCAACGAAGTTACTGTTATCCCTGACTCAGCAATCCTCCCACTCAGCGCATAACNAAANCGAATGCCCCGCAACAGCTCAGATACAAAAGCACGGTTACTNGATCACGCTGAAAAGATGTTCGCTGAAGACGGGATCTTCGCTGTAACGAATAGGCAGATCACTGAAGCAGCAGGGCAGAAGAATGAGTCAGCNCTGAATTATCACTTCGGNACACGAAACGAATTGATCAGCACATTGNTGACCCGCCGNGGTAAAGACCTAGATAAGATCCGCGCCGAATTGCTGGCCCANCTTGGCGATAACCCGACAACCCGTGAACTCGTCCAATTGCTCGTTGAAGTTTACGCCAGTTGCCTCCACACAGAGAGCGGATGCGATTATTTACGGATCGTAGACCAATTACGAGGATGGATGACTGACTGGGAGTTCATCTCTTCACTNGAAGATGACAACGTTAANGAGCACCTCAAACACATNTTGGGTCTCTTACAAAAAGAGACTGACAGCCAACGTGTACTAGGCATGATCATGCTCATGACAGCGATGACAGCAAGTCGAGCACAACTCGTTTCCGACGGACGCCATCTTCCGAACTCTCACGAGGAATATGTAGAGACGCTTACTGACATGNTGACCGGAGTGCTACTAGGACCATCTGCACAATGATGGACTACCCTCTAATAAAGGGGGAATATGAAACTCGCACTTGGACTAGAGGTCTATAACAAAGCAACATTGAACCTACCAATGGATGCAATAGGAACCGCCGAAAGTTGCGGATATCACTCGCTATGGACAGCTGAAGCATACGGATCTGATGCGCTCTCAACCCTTGCATATCTCGCAGCAAAAACCACAACGATAAAACTAGGAACAGCAGTCGTTCANGTCGCNGCCAGAACACCAGCATCAACAGCAATGGCTGCGATGACAATCGATGCACTTGCTGGTGGGGACAGAACGATTATCGGTTTAGGGGTTTCTGGTCCTCAAATCGTTGAAGGGTGGTATGGACAACCTTGGGGAAGCCCACATCACTGGCTACGAGATTATGTAGCAATCATGAGAAAAATCTTTGCTCGGGAAGAACCCGTTTCCCATATCGGAAAACAACTCAACCTTCCATACACCGGNGATGGTTCAATACATGAGGGGAAGGCTCTTAAGTCAATCCTTCACCCTGTCGGTNATATAGAGATTTGGGTCGCTTCGGGAGCCCCGCTAAATACCGCATTAGCTGCAGAAGTAGCTGATGGATGGCTTCCCATGGGCTACGGAATCGATGGATGGAAGATTCATGGAACAAATCTAGAAAACGGTTTTGATAAACGAAANGACNCTGCTGTNCCAAGAGAGGACTTCCAGCTGTTCACCAATCTTAGTGTTGAAATAACAGANGATATTCAAGCAGCCATANATCGCCGAAANCCTTTAACCGCCATGTATGTCGGTGGAATGGGAAGTGAGCAGAATAATTACCACCGTGACTCAATGGCTAGACGCGGGTTTCCAGAAGCAGCACAAAAAATACAAGATTGCTGGTTAAGTGGAGATAAGGACGCAGCAGTGAATGCAGTCCCTGACGAATANATAGACCAGAGTGGCCTNATCGGCCCCGTTGAAAGAATACGTGAACGCTTCACNTCACTCGTTCCAGCGGGGGCTACTGGCCTGATTCTNCGNACAACCGATACATCAACGATTGAGTTAATGGCAGAAATAACCGAATCCGAATATGGTCTTGGATAACGAGTACCATCCTTAAANATTTCATACACCAAAGTCGAATAGGAGCTAAGAATGCCGGAGGCAGTAAACGGGTCAACAACAATTTATTACGATACGAAGGGTTCGAGTGAAGATCCAGCGATTCTTCTCATTATGGGATTCACTGAGCCGATGACGTCATTTAGAGACGGCTTCTGTCAGTTGCTTGTCGAAGCCGGAAACTATGTAATTAGATTTGATAATCGTGATGTAGGACTGACCTCAAAAACACAAACTGANCCTCCCGATCTTCAAGCCATAATCACAGCGGTTATGACAGGCCAGACCCCGCCACAAATTCCCTACTCTCTTAAAGACATGGCAGGAGACGCTTTCGCTGTCCTTGATGCCGTGNGTGTATCCTCGGCGCACGTTGTAGGGGTTTCCATGGGTGGTTACATTGCCCAAACNATGGCTATCACAAACCCTGAACGAGTGTCNTCAATGACCTCTATNATGTCCACAACTGGAGCTCCCGGNGTAGGAATAGCGACACCTGAAGTAGGAGCTAACTTGAAATCACCCATAGGTATAGAAACAAAAGAAGATGCTGTGGAATGCTCATTACATAATTATCGACTCTTCGCTGGNCCACTGTTTGANGAAGAAGCNCACAAAAATCTCGCCGAAGCAAATTTTGAACGNAACTGGAATCCATTAGTNACAGTGTTCCAATTAGCAGCCATGATTACAGGACCTGACCGGACACATGATCTTGAATCAATAGAGATCCCNACTTTAGTTATTCATGGTGCGAAAGATACCCTCGTTCAGGTAGATGGTGGTAAAGCNACCGCCGCTGCTATAAAAGATTCTCGAATAGTTATATTTGATGAAATGGGACACGAGATGCCAGAAATACTATGGTGTGACATCACGACAGAAATTCTTAATCATGTACAGGCGTCCGAAGGCACTTGAGGGAAGGAAAAGATGGCAGAACAACCAGACAGTTACGAGGATCTCACCCAGTGTGGACTTGATGACAATAATGAGGCAGAACTCCTCCAAATACAGCGTGAATGCACTTTTATGTGGACAAACAAAAAAGGTGAAGCCTTTGGGGTGATTATGTCTTTCCTCCCAAAAGATGGGAAATTATGGCTGACATGCGCCGAGCGAAGAGCTCGAGTGCCTGCCCTCCGCCGCTTCCCGCGAGCCTCAGTGTGTGTAAATAGCACAGGAACTGTCCTTGGCACAGGGAAAACTGTNACCTANAANGGCGAATGCGTCATACACACNGGAAGNGACGTGAAAGATTGGTTTTACCCTGAATTTTCTCGNCACCTACGCCCTGAACCCAAAGCAGCGCAAGTCTTTCAGGACTTTCTCGACTCTCCNGAAAGAGTTGTCATAGAATTTACACCTGACTACAAATTATCCTTCGATAGTTCAATTATGTGGGCTCGCTCACCAGAAGCAGCGAGTAACAAAGAGGATCCAAGAAACCAATCAGAAATCTGATCAGAACCCTCGCCAATTCGGTTCGCGTCGCTCCCTGAAACTATTNACGCCTTCCTGAGCGTCCAAGGTTCCATTATTGAGTTCGACAGCCCAACTCTCCTCTTCAGTAATTGTGCGTCGGTCAACATCTAGAGATCTATTTACCAACCATTTCGTAAACATGTGNGCTTTTGTAGGGCCTGTAGCTAAACGCACTGCCCATTCCATCGCAGTNGGAATAAGATCCTCGCCAGNTACGACCTTATTACATAAGCCAAGTTCAGAGGCNTGTTCGGAGCTAATATCNTCAGCGAAGAACATCAGCTCNTTCGTTTTCATAGGACCAATTAGCCTNGGAAGNATCCATGTTCCCATAGCATCAGGCACCAGTCCTCTACGCGCAAAAACTTCAATAAATTTCGCATGNTCGGCCATAAGCACCAAATCACACATCAATGCAAGATGCGCTCCCATTCCNGCCGCTGTCCCATTGACAGCAGCAATCACNGGTAATTCACAATCAAGAATTGATGACATAAGAGGATGCTGNCCGCGAAGCATCATTCGTCTNGGTTCACCAACTGCTAATGCTGGCGCATCATCAGGTCGCGCAGCGTACTCTCGACCGACGGAAATATCAGCACCGGGACAGAAAAGCTTTTGCCCAGTCGCCGTTAAAACCACTGCTCGCGCGTCAAACTGACCGTTTAGTGACTCAAATAACCCTGTCATTCTGTCACGCATCCCAGGCGACATTGCATTCCCCTTATCGGGATTGTTGATCGTTATCCATGCGACTTGGTCAATGATCTCAAATTGGACTTTGTCTGTAAGCTCTTCCTCATAAGACATAGCTTTAATCTACCCGAAATGGTTTAATCTAGACAATGACGCTTAAGAAAGAAGTTTCTGCTCCAATAACCAACCAGAAACTTCTCAAAACCACTTAAGGCCATTCAGGGATAAGGGAACGTCCTGCAAGCAGAATCACTAGCAAACGAGCTCGTTCACCTAATTCCTCAAGAAGTCTCTAGACGTTTTCTGAACATCTATCGCATCATCCACTGGCTCACCCACTAAAACCGGAGAATCACCTGTACTTCTGCACCACTCAACAGCATCTCTGCTGATAGCTAACCCAGAAAAAGCTGGTCTTCCACTCTAAATGTTTCTAATAGAGCAATATCAAAGTACGATCCTTATGTGTTCAAAGCAGTAATTTTTGATGTTGCAGGAGTACTCACAGAAGGGATAGGAGCAATCCTCCTTGAGGCAGCTGCTGAAATTGAGGGAGATTTGGATCAACTAGCTGAAGCCCTCATACCCGTTTTTATGGGAGAGGGAGACTCTGACGTTGCTGGCCACAGATTGGAACGTGGCGAAATAACCCTGGACTTCTTTCTCTCATCTCTAGGAGAGGTAGAGAGGGAAGCTTGGACGATTCTTCACCCCAGCTCTGAGAAGTTTTTTGGAGATAACCTCCAACCAAAACCCGAAATGCATGACTTTGTCGCGAAAATAAAGCAAGCAGGCTTTAAGACAGGACTAATCTCAAACAACGTCAAAGAATGGCAACCTGCTTGGGATAAAGTAATCCCTGAGCGAGAGCTTTTCGATGTCACAATCTTTTCATCTGAGGTTGGATGCAGAAAACCTAGCCCTGAGATCTTCAACATCGCGCTCCGTGAGTTGGATATCACTCCTCAGGAAGCCATTTTTTTAGATGATTTTCCAGCCATGGCGCAAGGTGCTCGAGAAATAGGCATTCATGCGATTGATGTTCATGACCATAGCCTCGCCATAGAAGAGACCCGTACCCTGTTACAAATGTAAATATCAACTTTTCCAGTTGCTGAAATTCTCGTATCGTTTGACAAAGCGAGGTAGCCATGACTGAACGATATTACGTAACCGACTCTGACCTATCAGAGCAATACACTCTCTACACCCGAGCAAACGTAGGGGAAGTATTTCCCGACCCCGTGACACCACTAACCAGCAGCACGGGACTTTACCAAGCTGAACTTGGCTGGAGAGATGCCTGGGAACGAATGGGCGCTTTCACACATGACGAATTCCCACAAGACAGATTTGCGCAACTAGGAGTCGTTGGCGGTTATTGCTACCTCAACGCCTCACTAATACGCTTATTTGGTGTTCGCGCACCAGGGCTTTCATGGGAAGACATGGATGAACAGTTCTTTGGTGCCATGCCTGGCGTGCCTCCTTACCATCCACAAGATGGAGATGAGGATCTTGAAAAGACAGAAAAAATAGGCGCAACCTTTCAATGGGCTTTAGGACATTCAAGTTTAGAAGATCTGGAAGAACTTACGGAAAGCAGGAAATCTACCAAAGAACTTAGACATTCTCGGCCTGAGTTCGCGAAGTACACAAATGAAGAATTATTTGAACATTTTCGAAACCTGCTCAAACAGCATCGTAAATACTTCAGTCAACATATTTTCACTACCTATATGGCGACAGTCCCCGTCGGAATTATTTCAGGCGTTGCAAATGCGGTAGGTCGCCCCGACCTTATACTTCCTATCATCGCTGGCTTTGGCGAGGTTGATTCAGCTGAACCTTCTCATGCAATGTGGGATATGGGGCGACTCGTACGCAACGACGAAAATTTACGCACAGAATTTGACGCTGGCGTTAATGGTTTACTTGAGAGGCTGTCACAAATAGATTCACCCGAGGCGAATGAATTCTTGGAAGCGTTTGATCACTTTGTTTATGAGTACGGGTCACGAGGACCCAACGAATGGGAAACGCGATCACCAACATGGGAAACAAAACCTGAATTAGCTCTCAATGCTATTGACAGAATGCGGCTAGCTGAAGATGAACTCGCTCCAAAAACGCAGAATGCTGAACGATCCTCTCAACGTGAACAAGCCGCTAAAGAACTTCTTTCCATGGTTGAAACTGATCCGCAAGTGCATGGGGAACTTTCNGTTGGTATAGCGTCCTCAGCTGCATGGTTACCGGCGCGAGAACGAACAAAAACTAATAACATCCGACTAATCCACGAAATGCGAATGACCATGCGAGCTATAGGAGAGCGTATGGTTCAANCAGGTGACTTTGATGAGGTAGAAGATTTTGGTTTCCTAACTGATGATGAATATGAAAGCTTTTTCCAAGAAACAGGGTCAATGTTGGATGTCATTCGGTCAAGACGAGAGGAATATTACAAACTACTTGAACGAGAAGCGCAATTCTTATTTGACGGTCAAGCCGANCATCCCGATACGTGGCGAAGACGAGATTCGGTTTCAGAAGACGTGCTTTCGGAGGGNCAAACGCTTCAAGGATTGCCAGGTTGCTCAGGGTCAGCTGAAGGAACTGCTCGAGTTATTCTNGATAGTAACGATCCGACGTCGCTTCANCCNGGNGATATTCTCGTAGCNCCTTTGACCGATCCGTCATGGACTCCCTTATTCGTGCCGGCAGCAGCTGTAGTTGTTGACGTGGGAGCTCCGCTCTCTCACGCAATAATCGTGAGTAGAGAATTAGGAATCCCATGTGTCGTTTCAGCTACTGATGCGACACGCCGAATTCCAGATGGTTCTCAAATAAAAGTTGATGGCGATACTGGAGTAATAACTATTCTGGAAACGTGAGCTATCTCGGTATCTCACTCCAAGGAACATCTTTGTCTACACGAACATCTCCGGGGAGTCCAAGTACTCTTTCGCCGAGTATGTTTCTCATAATCTCACTTGTCCCACCCTCGATTGTGTTGGCTCTTGACCGCAAGAACTGGCCGCTGATGGATCCTGAATTGTGTGCTTCTTCACTTCGGATCATAGGGTAGCCGTTGGCGTGTAACATCCCTTCAGCCCCCTCTAGTTCCATACAAAGCTCAAAGATCTTTTGGTTAAGTTCTGCGCTAAAGAGTTTTCCAATTGAGCCACCCGGACCGGCATCACCACTCTTAGCAAGAACTTTAGCCCTCTGATTCGTTAACCGGAGAATCTCTGCTTTCCCCCAAAGGTCCGCTACACGGTCACGAAGTATTCTTCTTTCAATATCGTTAAGATCGTCTTTTTTTGTGTTCCACAGATTCATGAGACTACGGATTGGGCCTCCGCCTTTGCCACCACTTCCACCACCTAAAGCAACTCTTTCATTCATAAGGGTAGTAATCGCTACTCGCCATCCGTCACCTTGGTCCCCAAGCCGCTGATCATCAGGAACACGGACATCAGTCAAGAACACCTCATTGAACTCTGCCTCTCCGGTTATCTGATACAGAGGTCGAACTTCGACACCTGGGGCATGCATGTCAAGGATGAAATATGACAAACCTTTATGTTTTGGAGCATCTGGATTCGTTCTTGTTAGAAGCATTCCGAAATTTGAGTGATGGGCGAGCGTGGTCCAAACTTTTTGACCGTTGATTATCCACTCATCTCCGTCACGAATTGCTTTACTGGGAATCCCAGCCACGTCCGAGCCGTGTGTTGGCTCTGAAAAGAGTTGACACCAGATGTCNTCTCCTGTGAAAATCTTCTTCAGGTGCTTTTGGTGCATTTCTTCTGTTCCATGGTTCAGAACCACAGGTGCACCCATGCCAATTCCGATCGGGTTGACTAGAAGATCATGATACGGAACCTTGGCTTCGCGCAGTACTTCATCAACGATTGATTGCTTTCCTCTGCTTAGCCCAAGTCCTCCTTTTCCTTCGGGGAAGTGAACAAAGGCTAATCCAGCATCGAACTGAGCACCACGAAACGTAAATTGGTCTACTGAATGCGGGTCNACCTCCTCAATTAATGCTTCTGTTCGTTCTTGAAGTTCCTGATCGCTTATTGACACAATTATCTCCGATCTTCGTCTGTGGCTCGCATTTGGCGAATNCGCCTAATCATCATTAGCATGTCTATAAATACAGTATGGCTGGGAAATGCCATACCACGCCAAATGGTGTGTCAACTTTCATAGCAAGGAAACCTATATGCGAGAAGTAGTAATCGTNGAAGCTGTCAGAACCCCTCTAGGGAAACGTAACGGTGGACTATCCGCCATGCACTCTATTGATTTGCTTGGTTCGGTCCAGTCAGAATTGTTCAATAGGAGCGGTGTGGATCCTGCAGAAGTAGGGCAAGTTGTTGGNGGGTGNGTCGGNCAAGTCGGTATGCAAACTATGAACGTGACGCGTAATGCATGGCTTACCTCGGGCTTGCCACTTGAAGTCGCNGCAACAACAGTTGACGCACAATGCGGTTCATCGCAACAAGCAACAAATCTTGCATATGCTCTCGTAGCAGGAGGGGTAGTGGATGCAGCCGTTGGTTGCGGAGTTGAATTAATGAGTGGNGTACCNATGGGTGCAACTGTTCCCAGAGGAGACGCTGAGGTTGGCAAGCCTGTTAATAGGGGGTANTGGGAAAAGTATGAACTTACGTCACAGTTTGANGGCGCTGAGCGTATTGCTAAGCAATGGGGAATNAGCAGAGAAGAATTAGATGCGTTCGGGAAGNTATCGCAAGACAGAGCAATACAGGCTTGGGAAGAAGACCGATTCGGTTCCCAAATTCTCCCAATTGAGGCTCCTGACATCGGCGAAGATGGGCAACCGTCAGAATCCACTCACACNNTCTCACGAGACGAAGGGTTAAGAGAGACNAGTCTCGAGGCTTTAGCTGGATTGCGTACAAACATGCCAGATGGAGTGCACACTGCAGGAACCTCTTCTCAGATATCTGATGGCGCCGGTGCAGTTCTTCTTATGACACGCGAGAAGGCAGATGAATTGGGAGTTAAGCCTTTGGCTACGATCGTCGACTCTTGTCTTGTTGGTTCTGACCCTGTTCTCATGCTTACAGGTCCGATATATGCAACGCAAAAGCTGCTCGCGGATAACGGTTTACAGATGAGTGATATAGACGTTGTAGAAATTAATGAGGCNTTCGCTTCAGTGGTTCTTGCATGGGAGAAAGAACTTAATCCCGATATGGAAACAGTAAACCCNAATGGTGGCGCAATTGCTATCGGACATCCATTAGGAGGAACTGGCGCAATACTTCTAACGAAGGCAGTCCACGAGCTTCACCGAGCTGACAAAGAGCATGCAATCGTAACCATGTGTTGCGGTGGTGGACTGGGGACTGGGACCTTAATTAAGCGACTGTAAGAATAATGTCAGATACTCCCCCAGAACTTATTGCTCCTCCATGGTCTCGAGTTGAGTGGAGCATTATGCTTGCAGCTCGGGAGATCAGACGGTCTTTTGACGAAGTTTTTAGTGATTTTGACTTAAACCTATCAGGGGCTGCATTGATTGCGTTAATAGTTGAGCATGGCCCTTTATCACAGTCTAAATTGGGGGCGTCATTAGGTATGGGACGTGCATCAGCAGGGGCACTCGTAGATGATTTACAGAAGAGAGAACTAGTACAACGCGACGAAGACCCAGCGGATAAACGGGTTTGGCTTGTTTCCCTTACAAAGAAGGGCGAATCCCTAGCTACTCAATTAGAGGAAAGACATTCAGAGGTAAGAGAACACTTTCCTAATGTCATCGGCAAAGAGGAGCGATCTCAACTCGCAGATGTTCTATATCGGGTCAGAGATAATCTTAGAGAAGAACGACTAAAACATTCAAAGCAATAAAAGGAGAATAACAAATGGATTTAAAAGGAGCATCGGCGGTCATCACCGGAGGAGCCTCTGGTATAGGTGAAGCAAGCGCAAGGAGCCTAGCTAGCCTTGGTGCGTTATGCGTCATTGTTGACTTGCAAGACGAGAAAGGGCAAGAAGTTGCGAGCGAGTTAGGAGGCTTGTACGTAAAAGCTGATGTGGCTGATGAGGAACAAGTCCAAGCCGCAATGAATGCGGCCATGGAAATGGGTCCGTTGCGAGCACTAGTCAATGGGGCTGGAATCGGAAGTGCCTCTCGAACAGTTGATCGGAATGGGGATCCGATGCCATTGGCACAATTTGAATTTGTGATCCGCGTTAACCTGATTGGGACCTTTAACTGCATTCGGCTCGGGGCAGCATCAATGGCAAAAACTGACCCAATTGATGGTGACGGTCAGCGAGGAGCAATAGTGAATATGGCATCTGTCGCAGCATTTGACGGTCAGACAGGGCAAAATGCATACTCTGCGTCTAAAGGTGGCGTTGTTGGCATGACGCTTCCGATCGCAAGAGATCTCGTGCCGCTTGGAATCAGAATCAACACAATAGCTCCCGGTTTAATAGATACGCCTATCTATGGGGAAGGTGAAGCTTCTGACCAATTTAAGGCACACCTTGGACAGAGCGTTTTGTTTCCGAAAAGACTCGGATACGCAAGCGAACTTGCATCAATGGTTACTGAGTGCATAACCAATGATTATATGAATGGTGAAACAATCAGGGTAGACGGCGGTGTTCGTCTTCCACCTAAATGAGGAGAAACAATGAGTGAAAATACCGCAGTGCTAACTGAAACGCGAGGAAGAATTCTCCTAATAACGCTTAATCGCCCAGAAGCCATGAATGCTATTAACACAGATTTGGCCCAAGGTTTACTAGCTGCAGTAGAGGAACTTGACTCAAATGACGGACTCACCGCAGGTGTGTTAACAGGAAACGGTCGGGGATTCTGCTCGGGGATGGATCTAAAAGCATTCGCTGCAGGCGGACCCCCTAAGGGCTTTGATCAATTTCTTGAAACCGGTTCAAAGAAACCATTGATTGCCGCGATTGAAGGGTTTGCTTTAGCAGGTGGTCTTGAAGTCGCTTTGACCTGTGACCTTCTCGTCGCCGCAAAAGATGCGAAAATTGGTATTCGGGAAGTCAAGGTAGGTTTATTTGCCGCTGGAGGTGCGCTTCTCCGACTACCGCGACGACTGCCATACTCCGTTGCTATGGAAATGGCATTGACCGGACAACCGATAACTNCAGATGAAGCAAAAAGTTATGGATTAGTGTCCAGAGTTACTGAAAACGGAGNAACNATCGANGCTGCTTTGGAATTAGCTGAACTAATAGCGGAGAATGCCCCTCTTGCCGTAGCGGCNTCTAAAGCGNTAATTCAAGCTCAGCAAGGTATCACTGAAGAAGAATTCTGGGAGCTACAAAAACCTCACATGAAAAAAGTCTTCACATCAAATGATGCTATGGAAGGTCCAGCTTCTTTCGCTGAAAAGCGTTCACCTAACTGGTCAGGAACATAGAAAAGAGTAGCCACTAAAAAGAGGAGAAGATATGAAACTAGCGATGTTGCTTCCATATTCAAATAGGTTTTCAGAAGCGGTTGACCGTGTTGTACAACTCGAAAAAGCTGGACTGGACTTAATTTATGTTCCTGAGGCATATGCCGCTGATGCTGTATCAGCAATGGGTTACCTTGCTGCGAAAACTGAAACAGTGCAGATAGGGTCAGGAATCCTACCAATATATAGTCGCACCCCAACTCTGTTGGCAATGACTGCTGTAGGAATGGACGAAATTTCAAATGGTCGTTTTGTCCTAGGACTTGGAGCCTCAGGCCCTCAGGTTATAGAAGGATTCCATGGGATTCCGTACAAAGCCCCGCTGGGACATACTCGAGAAGCTATAGAAATATGTAGAAAAGTGTGGGCTCGTGAAGAAAAGCTAACCTATGAAGGAAAACACTATACGCTTCCACTTCCAGAAGATCAGGGAACAGGGCTTGGCAAGCCATTAAAGATCATTACGCACCCATTGCGCCCAAACATACCAATACACATAGCTTCCCTAGGGCCCAAAAATGTTGCACTTACTGCTGAATTAGCCGAAGGGTGGCTTCCAACACTTTTTATGCCCGAGAAGGCAGATCTTGCTTTTGGCGATGCGTTAAAAGTTGGCCTTGAAAAAAGGAGCCATGATTTGCCGCCACTAGATGTTGTCGCCGGCGGGATGGTAGCGATCGGAGATGATGTCAAACAATACCTTGACTTCGGAAGACCTAACACGGCTTTATACGTTGGAGGTATGGGAGCTCGAGGAAGAAACTTTTACAATTCTCTCGTGCAACGCTATGGCTTTGAGCGCGAAGCTCTTGAAATACAAGACCTGTATTTGTCTGGGAAGAAAAAAGAAGCAGAGGCTGCTGTTCCTCAGGAACTCCTTGAAGGAATGAACCTGGTTGGCCCAGAGGGCTATATCAAAGAGAAGGTAGCCCAATTTGCTGAAGCAGGGGTTACCTATCTCAATATTGGCCCAATAGGCTCACCCGATGAGCAGATGAGAATTGTTGAGAAATTAAAGGAAATCGTTTCCTAAACGGTATTTTAGCTAACTATGTGATCTGCTTTATTGCATCAATACACGCACCGAAAGCATCGTCATGCTTTTCGTTAGTTGGTGGGCGCAACGTAATACCGTCAACAAAGCCACCAAAACGCTTGAGGACCTCTTCGGCTAATGTATCGTATGTTGAAGTAAGAACGACTTGATTAAATAACGTATCGGGTATTTCTTGATNACTGTCCAAAGTATCATTTTGTGAAATTCTATCTCGGAGTTTCTTACCCAGATCAGCGAAACCAAGTGACTCAAGGGTGGGAGCGTAAGCTGGAGTGGAATACAAGAAAGCAAGAAGCCGCTTCTTTTCCTCAACAAGGTTCTTTCGTTCTTCAGGATCGTCAGTTATTACCGTTAAAGGGGCTGCAACTACTGGTATGGNTTTGCTGACCCCGTCAGANACGGANGATNTTATAACTGGAATGACATTTGTTTTAAGATGCAAGTGATGAGAATTGGTCGGATGNGTAATTAANCCATCGCACAAACCGGCGGCAAGAGATGTCATANGAGGCCCCACCGCTCCCAACCATATTTCTGGNACACGAACATTACCGATNCTCTCAGGAAGGAACTCATCCTGCAGGAGTGAGAGATTATAAAAGTCATCCTGNTAAGGCACGCACTTCCGCTGAATAAANGACTCAAAACACGACCTTANTGCAAGAACGTAGCTTCTCATTCTGCTCACAGGTCTAGAAAATGGCATTCCATACCTNTCTTCAATATTTTTACGAATCTGNGTCCCTAAACCTAAATCAAAACGCCCGTGTGANAAATGGGCAAGGTCCCAAGCGGATAAGGCAGAAACTACAGGGCTTCTAACAAANGCCAAAGCGACACCTGTTCGAACATGGAGCGTTGTTGTCGCAGACAACGCAAGAGAGGACACTACAAAAGGGTCATGGACCATTTCCGGTATATGCAAAGTATCAAACCCCATAGATTCAACACGCCGCGCATATTCTGCTACATCGTGTAGCTTCATACGAGGGTTAATCCCAGCGACAATTTCCACGTATCCTCCTTTACTTCCATTAACGATAGAAGAATTTCTACTAAGTTACTTTTCCGATGAGTTTCAAGTAACGTCACAACATGGTCTCNGTACTTGAATTTCAGCAAAACGCCAGAAAATGGTTGGAAAACAATCTCAATGTGGCACCTCCGAACTACGGGGCTATCTTGCCACCAACTCTAGAAAAAGAAGGTGTTGACTGGCAGAAGAGATTATTTGATGAAGGTTGGGCAGGCATCCACTGGCCGGAACAGTATGGAGGCTTGGGGCTCTCCCCTGAACACCAATCAATCTGGCTTGAGGAGTGCGCAAGAGCAGACGTGCCTCCTTATGTAAATATGGTCGGGTGTGTCCTTGCAGGCCAAGGGGTCCAAATATTTGGAACCGATCGACAAAAGGAAACTCATCTCAATTCAATAATTGATGCTACACAGCTATGGTGTCAGCTATTTTCTGAGCCTGAATCAGGGTCGGACCTAGGGTCACTTCGCACAACTGCTGAACCTGATGGTGATGGTTGGGTAGTTAATGGGCAAAAGGTTTGGTGCAGCGGAGGCCGTTATAGCGATTGGGGAATACTCATGGCCAGAACGGACTCAAGCCTCCCTAAACATCGAGGAATCAGTTTCTTTCTCATCAATATGCATAGTGAAGGTATAGAGACACGACCGTTACGCCAAATGACAGGTGAAGCTGAGTTCGATGAAGTATTTTTTACAGACGTAGTGATGCCTCAATCAGCGCTTTTAGGACCGCTTAATGGTGGTTGGCATGTTGGTATGGATATCCTCACCAAAGAGCGAGGCTCGATAGGTGCAGGAGCTATAACTATGCAACGACGGTTAGATACTCTCATATCCCTTGCCGAAGGAGAATTGACCCATGACAAACGCCAGCAATTAGTACATCTACTTACACAGGGGAAAACCTACCATTATCTTTCGCAAAGACAGGGGTCGGCAGCGTCAGTAGCGTCATCGTTGAATAAATTGGGAATTACAGAATTAATGTTCGATATTGCAAATTTACGAGCAGACATCGCTGGCATTGAAGCTTTATTATCAGATTCAGAGTCCGATAGCCTTCTCTCAGCACCTGGAGCTCGCATCGCTGGGGGAACTTCACAAATACAAAAGAATATTATTGGTGAACGTATTCTCGGACTTCCTAAAGAACCTAACCCGTAAGTGCGTTTTGTTAACTGCTGCAACTAAGCATTGAACAACCTGGACGGTCCTTGGCCCAATCCGGACGCTTCATGGCCCATTTATTAAATTGCGGTTGTTCATCATAGGGATTTTTGAGCATGGTCTGAAGATCCTGAAGGACACTGAGATCTCCTTGTTCCGCCGAATCAATTGCCATTTGAGCCATATAATTTCTAAGAACGTATTTGGGGTTTACTTGGTTCATTTGTTCTTGTCTCTGTTTATCCGGCGAGCCCTCTGCACTGAGCACATCAACGTAATCTTTTATCCACGTATTTAGCGCTTCCCAATGTTCCTCAGTTTTAGTAAGTGGTTGATAATACGACTCTTTCAGATCNGAGGAAGCCTCATNGACACTGAAATCAGGNCCAGTTNCAATAGATGACAGAGNGCGAAAGAAAATTGTCATGTCTATGTCTCCGCTCTCAAGTATCGAATACAAGTCAGAGATTAGTTTCTGAGATTTGTTCGACTTGTGTTCAGTGAGTCCTATTTTNGAAGCAGTCATTCCAGCCCAAATGTCTGTGAAGGTATCTTCGTATTCATCCAAAGCTTCTTGCAGGGGTTCAACGGCCCCTACTGCGGGATAGATTGCGTTAGCTAATTGAGCTAGATTCCAATGTCCCACAGATGGTTGGTTTCGGAATCGATATCTTCGCTGNGTTCGGTCTGTAGTATTGGGAGTCCAGTCGGGGTCAAAATCGTCTATCCACCCNTANGGTCCGTAATCTATGGTNAGCCCGAGAATNGACATATTATCAGTGTTCATAACGCCATGAACGAAGCCGACNCGTTGCCAATGAGCCATTAGAAGAGCAGTTGACGAAACAACCTGCCGAAAAAAGTTGACGTAGCCGTCAGGAGAGGGGTCATTTATTTCAGGGAAGTGGTGTCTAAGCGTAAAATTGAGCAAATTTATTAGACCATCGTGGTCTCCCCGAGAAGAAAAAATCTCAAAATTTCCAAATCGAATAAAAGATTCAGCAACTCGGCANACAACAGCGCCAATTTCCTCAGCTATGTTCCCGTCGTAAAACATATCCCGAACGACGTTGTCACCGGTGCTGCAAAGACTAAGAGCACGCGTGGTAGGGACATTGAGGTGATACATTGCTTCGCTGCACAAGAATTCTCTGATAGATGACCTGAGCACAGCTCTCCCATCTCCACTTCGAGAATATGGTGTAGGTCCTGCACCTTTGAGCTGCAACATATACCTTTTGGAATCTATTCCGCGAACCTCTCCTAAATTAATGGCTCGCCCGTCACCAAGTTGGCCAGCCCAGTTCCCAAACTGGTGACCGCCGTAGCACATTGCATGAGGGTCCATTCCTTTCGTTGTCGCATTTCCAGAAAAAACCTGTGTGAAATCATTAGACTTTGCGGCTTTGCTACTTATTCCGATCAGTGAGCAAACATCTTCCGTTACAGCAAGCGTTTTGGGCTTAGCTGTAGCGGTNGGAAGAACTCTTGAGAAACACGCTCCATGTACTTGCCTCCGAGAATTAGACACATCCTCGTCAGCGCTTAATTCGGAACTGAAATAGTTCTCAAATGTCAGTCCTTCCAACGTGATTTGTTGCACTTCTGATTCCACTTCTTCCATTGATAATTTCCTATTTCCTGCTCCTACGATAGTTCGCAAAAAGCTTTGTCACCATCTACGATCAATCTGTGTGGAAACAGGAAGATATAGATCCATTTAAAGATGAACCCCAACCAGAGGTCGCAGCTATACGCAACGGCGAAGATTTAGATTGGGAAACCGTAGAATCATTTATTCGGCAATCACTGCCTAACGAAATTGATACCAGCGGCGAATTTCAAGTTCACCAATTTCCTAATGGTGCAGCAAACCTCACGTACTTAGTGTCATTCGGAAAAACCGAACTCGTTTTAAGACGCCCGCCTTTTGGAAATCTGGCTCCTGGAGCTCATGATATGGCGAGAGAATTTAAGGTACTTTCAGAACTTTGGAAAATCTTTTCAAAGGCACCACGTGCATATATATTCTCTGATGATATTGAGGTAGCTGGTGCCGAAATGTTTGTTATGGAAAGACGTGAAGGAGAAGTAATACGTGGAGTCGTGCCTCCATCAATGAGACATCATGAAAAGTTAGGTCACAGAATTGGCCATGCGCTTGCTTCAGCAATCGCCGAATTCCATTCACTCAATCCAGCAGATATCAATCTGGAATCTTTGGGAAGGCCAGAAGGCTTTGTATTGCGGCAAGTTGAGGGGTGGAAAAAACGGTGGGATTTAGTAGCCGATGAACGATATGACAATGAGATGAGCGATTTATACGATGCCTTATTATCTGATATGCCAGACCCGCAGCGAGTGGCTTTTGTTCATAATGATCTGAAACTTGATAATTGTATGTTCAAGTCAGATAACCCAGATGAAGTACATGCCATTTTTGACTGGGATATGACAACTTTGGGCGACCCTCTTATCGACCTCGGTACATTATTAAATTATTGGCCTGACCCTCAAGACGAACCTGATGTTATTAGGGGCGGTCATGCAGGTCTTAACCAGATGGGCCTCCCTAGCAGGTCTGAGATGACTGATTACTATGCCCAGAATTCACCATTAGATCTTTCAGACATACATTGGTATGAGGCTTTCGCTCAATGGAAGACCGCAACGGTTCTTCAACAACTGCACTACAGGTGGAAGGTGGGGGATAGCACTGACGAGAGGATGGCAATGATAGCTGATGGGCTTCCTCGCTTCATTACGAAGGCCCAGAGCCTGCTGAAGAGTTGAAACTTATTCAGATGCGTCGTAGCTATAAAGCTCTCTCAGCTCCCGCTTGAGAATCTTTCCACTGGCATTTCTAGGGATAACGTCAATGAACTCCACTGCTTTAACAGTTTTAAAGGGAGCCAATTTGCCTTCACAGTGGTTGATAACATCCTCTTCTGAGAGCGAATCGTCAGATCGGACGATCACGGCAAGAGGGGATTCACCCCACTTTTGGGATGGTATACCTATTACTCCAGCATCGTTGATCAGTTCATGTGATAATAACACGTTCTCAATTTCTGCTGGATAAACATTTTCTCCACCAGAGATCAACATATCTTTCACTCGGTCAACGATAGTAACGAAGCCATCCTCATCCATTGTTGCCACGTCACCTGTCTTAAGCCACCCATCAACCAGGCTTTCCTTGTTCGCTTCTGGCCTATTCCAGTACCCAACCATAATGTGGGGACCTTTTACTTCAACTTCACCGGCTTCTCCAGGACTGCACTCATTCCCATCACTATCAACAACGCGAACCTCGGTAAATGTAAAGGCTTTGCCGGTTGATCCAGCACGGGTAACCGCATCCTCTGAGGAAATAATGCAAGCAGGTCCGCATGTTTCAGTTAAACCATAAACTTGATGAATTTCTATTCCCATATTTGTGTACGTTTCAATTAGGGAAACCGGAACTGGAGCAGCGCCACTAATCACATTACGAAGTGTTGAGTGGTCATGATTCTCAGCATCGTAGGTTAGCAACATGAACTGCAACATGACAGGAACCATTAACGTCGTATTGATTTTCTCGTCACGAATCAAGTCCCAAGATGCTGCAGGGTCAAAAGCCTTCATAAGAGTTATAGAACCTCCAACAAAGACTGATGTGATAACAGGTGTAAGCGCCCCAACGTGGAAAAGAGGCAAGGCATTCAAGAATCTATCGAAATGCTGCATATCAGCTGTAGTCGCATTCGTTATATTCGCCCACAAAACAGTTTCATGGCTATGCATTACGCCCTTAGGTAAACCAGTTGTCCCTGACGTATACATAATGAAAACAAGATCATCGTCACCGCCAGACACTTCTGGTTCCACGGTGTCTGAGGATGACATCCAGTCACTGTAATCAATGGCGCCTTCAACCGTTTCGCCATCAACCTGTATCCAAGTCGAAATATTGGTCTTGTCGCCCCTATTTCGTAGCTCGGTAGCAACCTCGGAAAACTCTTCGCTGAAAAGTAGAACAGAAACTCCAGCATCATGGAGAATAAACTCCAGCTCATCTGCGACCAGCCGCCAATTAAGGGGAACATTTACCCCACCAATTTTTGCAACTGCGAAAAAGGATTCAATAAACTCTTTTCCGTTCATAAGGAGAAGCCCGACTCGGTCTCCATGGCTAACACCTGAACCTATAAGNGAGTGAGCTACTTGATTTGATCTATCATTAAGTTCTCTATANGTNAGACGAGTATTGGTAGCAGGTTCATATATAGCCTCCAAGCCACTATCGCGTCGTGCTCTGTTNGTGAGAAAATNTCCTATATTTTGTGGCATGTCAACCCCCTTNAGATAATTCATCTTACCGNTATGAAAGNAATCTGAAAATTCTTCCCTGCANTGAATGGANAAATTCATTAAAGTAAACGGTAAGGT
The DNA here is from genome assembly GCA_002713485.1 of Acidimicrobiaceae bacterium. Taxonomy (GTDB): domain Bacteria; phylum Actinomycetota; class Acidimicrobiia; order Acidimicrobiales; family UBA8592; genus UBA8592. The sequence goes on along the minus strand of PAWI01000015.1, from coordinate 20,888 downwards.
TCTTTCATGCTGAGATCACTNAAGGGTATCGTNCGGTTTAAACGATTTGAAAAAAATCCTGCTCAACGACGTCTAAATAAAGCAGCAAATATTGAGGACCTGCGACGCGTATCGAAGCGGCGGCTACCAGCCGGAGTATTTGACTATATAGACGGAGCAGCAGAAGATGAACGCACATTACGCAACAACGTGTCATCCTTCTCCAACTATGAGTTCAAACCTAGAATTTTGCGCGATGTNTCNAATATTGACCTTTCAGCAAATATTCTTGGGGTNCAAACCCCATTCCCTTTAATTTGTTCACCTACAGGCTTCACACGTATCGCCCATCACGACGGAGAGNTCGCTGTTAGTAGNTCTGCCGCAAGGTCAGGGATACCNTTTGCATTATCCACAATGGCTACGAGGTCAATTGAAGAAATACAAANGACAACGCNGCCAGTCAATTCAGAGCACNGTCTTTCTCCTAGAAACTGGTTCCAAGTGTATGTTTGGAAAGACAGGGGGCTNTTAAGAGACCTATTAGATAGAGCGAANGAGGCAAACTTNGAAGCTATTGTTATTACTGTCGATACGGCAGTNCTTGGNCGAAGAGAACGCGATGTAAGACGAGGTTTNACACTCCCTCCGCAGCTCGGAATCGGTACTGTCCTAGATGGCATCAGGAATCCAAGTTGGACATGGGACTTTATTACAAATGAACCTATCCGTTTCGCTAACGTCGTAGGGAAATCAGCAGACGATGGAAGTTCTGCTATTTCGTTAGCTGACCACGTAAATGCACAGTTCAGTCAGTCTCTTTCCTGGGATGACATTGAATGGTTTAGAACACAATGGGATAAGAAAATTATTATTAAGGGTATNCAAACCGTTGAGGATGCCACATTATCCGTTAAGCACTCTGTTGACGCAATCGCATTATCAAACCATGGTGGGAGGCAACTAGATGACGCCCCAGCACCAATCAACCTAGTAGGAGCTGTAACTGATGTCATCGGCGATGAACTTGAAGTGTATTGCGATGGCGGCATAAGAAGGGGAAGTGATATCGTCAAAGCAATCGCGTTAGGAGCTGACGCTTGTATGATCGGGCGGCCGTTTCTCTACGGTCTTGGAGCAGCGGGTGAAATAGGTGTTGATTGGGTTCTAAATTTCTTNAANGAGGGTATGCAACAGACCATGGCACTCCTCGGAGCTAAAAANCTGTCTGAACTTAATTTAGACCTAATAGAGCGNAAGCGTTAANACACTTTGAGGACCTCTCAGTCTTCNAAATTATAGGTATCTGCCCGGCCTGAAAGTTTCAGAATGAAAGCTGCGACCAAAAAACTCAGCCCCATCACCAGCACAACTGATTGAGGGCCAAACCTATCTGCAAGAGGCCCTTGGATAATAGAGCCTAATGGCGCTCCGATTGTGAAAACCATTAAGTACATTGCCATGACTCTTCCACGAACAGGTTCGGGTACTCGAAGTTGTANGGTTGTATTCGTTGTCGTAGCCATAACCAAATGAGCGCACCCGACGATAAAAATACCCGCAACCCCTGCCCAATAAAACGAAGTTGAAGCGAGAAGTATTTCACCACNCCCGTATCCGAACAAGGANCCCACAAGTAGATGAGAGCGNCTTATTCGCGAACCAAAAGCTGCCAACCAAGGTGCTATAAAGACTGCTCCAATTCCATACATGGACATCAAAAGACCAAAACGAAATTCGTCTGCCTCAAAAACATTCTCAATAAAGAGAATAAGATGAACTTGAACCAGAGGACCTCCTAATACTGCCACAAAAGTGGCAGCCAGATAACCAGTCATAATCGTNGGTTGAGTCTTCGCATAAGCCCAACCTTTNGCAAACTGACTTAGTTGAGAATCTTTGCGGTCCGCNAGAGGACTCGGAGGAGTTTGAGGCAGCGTAAGCAACGTACAAAAAACGACTATGAACGAAAGGCCATTACCAAGGAAAGCCCAAGCAGGTCCAAGAAGCGCAAGCACAACTCCACCAATACTAGGTCCGATAGCCCGTGCAGCGTTAAACTGTGTCGAGTTCAAGGTAATTGCATTCATTAGATAGTCACGCGGTACCAGATCAGCAACATAAGCTTGCCAAGCTGGCAATGCGTAACCATTTCCAATGCCATATATNACGTTTACCCCAACATAGATTAGGGGTTCGCGGACACCTGACCACCATAAAATCGCATTTGATAAAGCAATCGTGGCCAAAATAACTTCACAAACTAACAGAATCTTTCGTCTTGATAGCCGGTCTGCCATTGGGCCTGCAAATGGACCAACCACAGCCATGGGAATCATCAAAGCGAATACTGAAGCTCCAACCCATGCGCCAGATGCTGTCATTTCGTACATAATGAAAGGTGATGCTATTCCTTGAAGCCACCCACCACTGTTGGAAGCTAAACCCGCAAACCAGAACCTCCGAAAATTTTGTATTCGCAGAGCAGAAATAGCGTCAGATAGTCTTGGACGGGACAAATTCTGGGATAACTCGCTCATACGTTACGATTCATATTTTCTCTCAAGACTGACCATTGTAGGCGTCTCGNAGTTTGCTTTTTTGAACTTTTCCCATGGAATTGCGTGGTAGCTCATCAATGAGGATATATCTTCTGGGACGTTTAAAATTAGCAACTTTATCTTTAATGTAGTCTCGCACTTCACTTTCATTGAAACTCCCGTTGGGGGCAATTACTGCCACAACTGCTTCACCTAAGTCTTCATCCGAAATGCCAATTACAGCTGACTCACGTATGCAATCAACATCATCAAGGTGGCGCTCAATCTCTCTTGGATAAATATTTTCTCCTCCACTAATGATTAAATCTGTGCTCCTGCCTTTAAGACGTAATCTTCCATCATTATCTATCACACCGATATCGCCTGTTACCAAGAAACCATCATCGCTGAAAGCTTGACTAGTTTCGTTTTCTTTCCTCCAATATCCGCTGAACACGTGGTCACCGGAAACTTCAACAACCCCGATTTCACCAGATTTACATATCTGCATCCCGTCACGTACACGCATATCAACTCCTGGCAGAGCAAAACCTACTGAACCTGGGATACGATCACCCGTTAATGGATTTGACGTTATTATTCCTGCTTCTGTCATCCCATAGCGTTCAAGAATTCTGTGCCCGGTCCGCTCGATAAACAAACTGTGGGTTTGCTCAGTCATAGGCGCAGACCCAGAAGTGAATAATCGCATCCCTTTGCAAATATTTTGAGAGAAGTCAGCGGCCGAAAGGAGACGAATGTAATAAGTTGGGACCCCCATGAAAACAGTTGAGGAGCAAAGATTTTTGATCACTTCCGAGACAGAAAACCTTTCCAGAAAAATCACTTTCGCAGCGCTCAGCATTGCACAATGCATAGCGACGAATAAACCATGAACATGAAACATGGGAAGCGCATGAAGTAATACATCAGATTGTTCAAAGCCCCAGGTCCTATTCAATGCCAACCCATTCGTGATTAATGCACGATGGCTGATCATAACCCCTTTGGGCAGGCCAGTTGTTCCACTTGTATAGAGAATAACCGCAGTATCGCTGCTATCAGATAATGAAATATCTTCTAAAGGAGGTAAATCATTGGCAAGCATTGAGAGGCTTCCAGAAGGGCCAATGGTTTCAGAACGAATGTGATCACCAGCTACCTCATCAGGGTCTAAAACAACCATTGCCGGCTCCGAATCGGTAATGAGATAACGTAATTCATCTTTAGTACATAATGGATTGACCGGAATAAATACAGCACCGCGTTGAAGGCAAGACATATACAAAGCTAGAGACTCAATAGATTTAATTGTTTTAGATAGAACCCGGTCACCTTTTCCAATTCCTTGGCTCTTCAAAGCATGTGCATATTTGGCAGTTAGTTCATAGAACTTTCCGTACGTCATCGAAATACCGGCAGGAGTTAATAGAAAGTTATTATCTTCAAGACCTGATGCGGCCTCTCTCAGAGTAGAAAAGAGGTTCTCAGGCATCTACACGTCTTTCAGGAATGCGATTTGGAAGTGAACCTCTCGCTATTGCTGTCATGGCTATCAGGATAAGTGCCCCTCCAACCAGAACTTCAACGTCTAGATCCTCGTTGAAGAAGATAGCACCTCCAATAACCCCGAATAGAGGAAGGAAGTAACCGATTACTGAAACCTGACCGGTAGTACCGATTTCATTTGCCTTAAGTATTGATAAGAATGATAAATATGTGATCAGGCCAAATACGAGAAGCATAGGCATATGCCACGCAGCTAACCCACCATCTGGTTTCGTATCTAAACTAAATCCGTACGTTACGATCAAAGCTGTTGTGCCCGCTGTAAGAAGATTAGGTGCAAGCAACGCCATTGGCTTATGACGTAATGTCAAGTAGCGTGTCAGCACCCCAGCACCACCTGCAATAGCTGATCCAGTGAGAACAAGCAGGATATCCCATATGCTCCCACCATCGTCTATCGACCCTAATGCAAGAACGCTGACACCCCCGTACGCGGTTATAAGTCCAAAGGCTTTAAGTAAATTGAACCGTTCATCGGCAAAAACGAAATGAGCAACTATCGCTGTGAATATAGGCCCCAATGAAATGAGCAATGTATTGATTCCAGCGGGAAGGCGGTCAAATCCAATATTGAAAACTAGTGATGGACCTAACGAAGCGAAAAATCCTAAAAGAACCCCCGCCGGCACTGCTGACCGCCGCAACTGCTTCGTAACTATTCCATGAGCTAGTGCAAGGATTCCCCCGAAAAGGAAGGGAACCCATGTAACTGTGAAAGCGTCGATACCATCATTTGTGAATTTTTTAACTAAAAGACCTCCAGCTCCGAAGGAAACTCCAGTAAAAGCAACAAAACTCCAAATACTCTTCTGGAACCTGTTTGAGGTCTTTAGCCACATCATTGAATTGAACTCTACACCTTTGAGAAATATTTCAATTCCATGGTTAAACCCAACCTAGCGTATTAACTATTGAGATTGGATGTGATACAAATGAATAGGAGCGTGTAATGACAGACATTCCGATTTCTTTATCCGGAGTCACCGCTGAGTGGCTGCAACAGCAATTCCATAATGCAGGACATGAAGATTCAGAAATAATTTCACTTGACCATGCCCCTATGGAAGGTTTTACCGGAGCGATGGGTGAGGTGGGTATCTTCACAATTGAATGGAAAACAGGAGCAGATTCGGATCTCCCCAATTCATTTGTCGCGAAATGCCCTCTAGATGATGATATTGCCCGCCTTTATAACGACGTGATGCAATACTATGTCCGCGAGTCAGGCTTCTACGCTGATCTGGTACATCAAATTGATATGCGCATCCCCAAATGCTGGATTAATAGATTTGATCATGAAACAGGACGCGCATTCCTCCTACTTGAATACCTTGGCCATGCAGAGAAGGGCGACATTTTGAAAGGTTGTGAAGTGTCCGTAATGGAAAAACTTGTAACTGATCTTGCCGCAATGCATGGAAAGTTCTGGATGGATGAGAAATTGCGCGAGATTCCATGGTTAATTGATTGGACAGCAGAGAGTTTGAAACTCGGTATAGACATAACGAGACATTCATGGAAAACATTAGCTTCCCAAGAACCCGACCGTTACCCTTCAGACCTCTTTAATGTTCTGGAATCCACATGGGTTTTTAATACGATTGAATGGTTGGGTCATTATTCGAAGCGTGAATGGACGCTTACACACATGGATTATGAACTAGATAATGTCTTGATTGATGATGAAGGACCAATTGTCATTGACTGGCAGAGCCCAATGATTTCACACCCCGGAGTTGATCTAGCATGGCTACTTGCAGCTTCTCATACTGAACAAACACTGTCGGTCGAAGATAACCTTTTAAAGCTCTACCGTGACACTCTCGCAAGTAGCGGGGGGCCAAGTTGGTCTGCCGATGAACTAGAGGAAGCGCTGGCTTGGGGAATCTTATATCCAGTATCCTGCCAAGCCGTTCCCTATCTACAGGATGTCTCTGCCTATGGTGACGGAGCGGGAAGGATGCATCAACGATTTGAGAAATTCTTGCAGGGATCAATTGATGCTGCCGTAAGATGGAATCTCACTGACCACTTACAACCGCTAATCTAAGAAAGACACAGCATGGATCTTATTATTGTTCGTCACGCACGCCCTCAACGCATCGAGAACGATGATACTGGTAGCCCAGCAGACCCCTCGTTATCTGAACTCGGAGTAAAACAAGCTGAAGCAGTCGCCAATTTTCTCAGAGAGGAAAAGGTAGACAGAATTGTGTCAAGTTCTATGAAACGAGCAGTTGAAACAGCTCAACCGTTATCATCCATGGTTAACAAAACAATTTCTCAGCGAGATGACCTGCGCGAATCCGATCACAACAGTTCAAGCTATATNCCTGTCGAAGAAATGACATACGACTCCGCCCCCGTTCAAGCTTACATGAACGACCCTCAGGCAGTATTTGAAGGTGATTATGATGCATTTCGCGACCGTGTAGTGGGAGCTTTTAATGATCTCATTGTCACGCATAAAGGAGAAACAGTTGTTGTCTTTTGCCATGGCATGGTTACATCTGTTTATCTTCAAACTTTATGGGAACTAGAGAATCCNTTTATGATTCAGCCCGACTATACAGGAATCACCAGAGTGCAAGCATCAAGTAGTGGGTTTAGGACAGTCCGNAGTATCAACGAGACTGGTCATGTTCGAGATTTGATAGAACGACCGAAATTCGGAAAAAAGAATTAGTTTAGGTCAAGAGCAGCGTAGTCAACTCCTGTGAGTTCAATGCTTTGTTCCCACAAAGCTCGACCGTCATGAACATCGTAAGCGGCTTTCTTCGCTTTCACTTTTACCGCTGGTCCTCGGATCTCAAAGCGGTGATTCGGACCGTAGTAATCGTTTCCTTCAGCGCTGGGATCAGTTGCGGCCCGCAACGTTGGAATCGCCCCATCAGCAGAAGTCTGACAAATAAATGGTCCTATTTTTCCCCAGATATTTTCAACGTACCGGTGAAGAGTTAACTCAGGTTGGAATTTAACAATGTTTGACTCAGCCATACCGGGATGAGCGGCAACCGATAAGACATCTGAACGAGAAGCGCGCTTTAGTCGTCTATCAAGCTCAGCGGTAAAAACAAGATTGGCAAGTTTGCTTTGAGCGTATGCACGCATTTTTCCGTATTTGCGAACAGATTGAAGGTCATAGAAATTCAGCACTCCTTGTCGATGCGCATTGCTAGCAACGTTGACAATTCTGCTACCNNTGTTCTCTAATAGNGTNTCAATAAGTTCACCAGTTAACGCAAAGTGCCCGAGATGATTNGTTCCGAATTGNAATTCAAAACCGTCAACTGTTGTAGTTCTCGGAATTCCCATTACCCCAGCATTATTGATAAGGACATCAAGNATTCTTCCCGTNCCCTTGAACCANCTNGCGAATTCCTTGATTGAAGAAAGATCCGCTAAATCAAGATGAGCTACTTCTACTTCACATCCTGGATGAGAAGAAGTGAGCTTATCCATAGCTTCGGCACCCTTTATGGAGTTCCGTACAGCAAGAATCACTGAGGCTCCTCGTATGGCAAGGTAGCGGGCTGTTTCAAGGCCAATNCCGGAGTTGCTTCCAGTGATGATGACAGTTTTCCCTNTTTGATCAGGAACGTCTTGGAAAGTCCATCCAGATTTTGATGCCATGAGAATACGCTACTTGAAGAATNAAAATTTCAATAATCTAAGCTAGGGTCCTAATTTTTAAGATTGGGTTTAATGAATATTCCTTCAGCNTCTGCGCACAAGCGATCACCAGCTTTTAGTTCTCCTATAATGATGGCTTTCCGATCTTTGATTTCCTTTACCTGAGCGGTTGCTGTCAACTCAATATCCAAAGGGGTTGGCGAAATATAGCGAATAGTTAACGTACCTGTGTAACCTCCATGTCCGTTCATAACACAAGTGACTCCAAGAAGTTCATCCATGAGTGCAGCGACATAACCTCCATGAACTCCCTCAGGGGGTCCGCAATATTGCGAGTCGAAATTGCCAGTGGCATGCATAATGCCATCCTCCATACTGAACCTAAACGGTGGAGCTATAGGATTGTAGGGACCTATGATGGGGCTGTATGGGAAAAAATCTTCAGGTTGTAAACCTCTCAGGTCGTAGTCTTTGCCAGTGTCAGGTCGAAAGAAATGCTCTTGAGGCCGAAGACCGGCTTGCATTCTCTCGCCTTTAACTTGGTAAGGAGATAATTCTTTTCGAATCAACCTGATCTTGTCAATCAAGTCATCCAGAGGTTCTCCATCATTGATACGTTGGTCAAAATCGGCAGTTCTAACTTCAGATAATAAGGTCCTCAATTCTGAAACCAGCTCAGATTGGCTATCAGTGTTGCTATTCTCCTCAGATTGACTTTTCATAGCTGCATACGTCCGAATAGGGCAAAGTGGTCGCTGACATGAAAGGCTTTCTCATTTCTGATGACCTTACCTTCAAGGACCTGAAGATCACTAATCCTAATATCAGGGTGAGCTATACACCGAGTAAATGAAGCCTTAAACGATGGGCTATCCTCATGGAATTGATTTCTGTAACTATCCCATGTCGGTTCAGGCAATTCGGGAACGTGTAAACCTGAATTTTGAAACTGAGAAATTTCTGCTTTCCTCGTATTCGTATCTCCAATGATCGCAATGTTTTCGGTGGGAGAAGACTCTATTACAGAAGCAATCTGAGACACTCGGAGAGAGTTATTTGCCTTACCTGGGGCTAAATGAACGTTTGCAACAGTCAGACCGATATCTTCAAAGGTCACCAANAGAGCAAATCCCTCNAATGTCTTGTGGCTTACCGATGATTCTGCGTGTTGGTGAGAGATCAAGAAAGCTAAGTGACCGCTATGGCTTTGAGGGTTTGAGCGAACCATGCTGTGCGTTTCTATATACGGAACCAGACCTGGAAGTTCTTGAAAAAGAACAATATCGGGAGCCAATTCGACGATTTGTTCTCGAATTATTTCTTCAGTATCACATAACTCCCAGTGCTGAGGTGCCTGTGACGGTCGACCAAGCATTGCAAGGTTCCATGAAAGGAAGGAAATACAATTATCCATGGAGGGGAAATGAGGACTTAGATTTCCATGAACCACGAATACCAGTCGTGGTAATGCTGGATTCTCGCTTCATCGTCGTTGAGAACCTGTTTGGAGAACCCTCGAGAGCGCATCCCGTTCTGAACATCGCGAATCAAATGAACGTCCTGATCGACGGTTATATCCATCGTTTTTCTTCCAGCTATAACGTCTTCCTGATCGAATTCATCATGTTCTGGTCTTTGATCGGGGATCGGTTTTGGTTTAGGCATGTGTTGCATATCTCCAGAAATCTCTGCATCAGGAGACGGTGGCATTACGAACGTAAATTTATCCCAATAGCACTTACTAGGGTCTGTGCGATGCGGGCGAGCTCGCATAATCAAGGCCGTATCTGGTTGAAGCGTGATCATGGTGTTAGGGAAAATATTATGCTGGACAATATCACTTAGTTGGTCNTCTGTTAGTTGGTCATAGTTGTATCCAAGTAATGGACCCACATCACGTCTTGCCTTTTGGACCGCTTCGCGTATATCTAAAATTCGTCCCTCAAACTCTTCGGGATCTAATCCCATCGTAGCCAACTGTTTCTCCATCAATTTNGTTGGCTGATCAGGAACAGGCAGGCGAGTGTTGACCGTAAAACCTTCAATATAAACAGTTGTATGGCCATTTTCCCAGAGAGCTATTTCGCCTCGCGGGCAGTCAAAAATAAGTGCGTGTTGAGGGTGGATATGCTCAACGTGATATAGCTCTCCGAAATTATCAAAAACTGCTTTCCAATTGCATTCCAAACGCACTGTCTGATCTTGNACNAAAACCATGTCTTCAAGTCTGTACGGTTCTATTTGCTCCTTAATAGGGCCAATAAAGTCTGCAAAACTTGGGGCATCATCATCCATACAAACCCACACAGTTCCAGCCCAGACCTCAGAACGGACCGGAACAAGCGATTGCTCATCNCAGTCTATGCCATTGCTAAATAAGTCAATATCTGGGACAACCGATAGCTTTCCATCTCTGTCATAGGTCCACCCGTGGTAAGGGCAAACAAAGTTCTTGATCCAGCCACGGTCATTAACCATTATCCTTGCCCCACGATGTTGGCACGTGTTGTAGTGCGCAACTATCTCGCCATCATCAGTGTGTGATACAAGAATTGATTCAGGGCCAATATTAAGAACGAAGTATTCGCCCGGTTCAGACACATCAATAGTTAGCCCAGCGAAAATCCAGCTTCCAGGCCAAACTTTTTCCCACTCACGCTGCATAAGTTCTGTAGACAAATAACGATCAGGAGTGATGTCGCTCCTCCCTGAAGGAGCACCATTTTCTGCGCCCTCAACTCTGTTAGGTGTTCTCTCTGGGACTCTGTGTGTCGTATCAGTCATAGCTTTCTCCACCTTCAATAATACATCCAGCAACCGTGAAAGGGAAATATTAGATTTGACACGGGTTTGGGACTTTATCCGATACTGTCCCTGTATGGAATCAAAAAGAATCTTAGACGGAATCCGTGTAGTTGACATGACCCAATATTTAGCAGGCCCTACCGTTACCCGAATGATGGCGGAGATGGGAGCTGACATCATCAAGATCGAACAAGCACCAGCAGGTGANCCTTCGCGAAACTATGCGATTATTAATGAAAAGGGGCGAAGCGGCTATTTCGTCCAGCAAAATCGGGGAAAGAAAAGTTTATGTATCAACTTTGATGACCCNCNAGGTAAGGACATTCTCCTNAAATTAATCGGCGAAGCTGACGTGTTCGTAGAAAATTACGGTCCCGGTGTTCTTGAAAGAAGACAATTGCATTGGCAGGCTTTAAAGGAAACTAACCCTCGTCTCATCATGGCTTCAATCTCTGGGTTTGGAAAAGAAAGCTCAATGAGCGACAGACCGGCGTTTGATATGATCGCTCAAGCATTTAGTGGCACTATGTACATGACGGGAGACCCCGAAGGACCTCCAATGCCTGTCGGCCAATCAATTGCGGATGTGATGACAGGTGTTCACGCAGTAGCCGCTATAGGGTATGCGCTCTTTCACCGGGAAAGGACTGGATCAGGTCAATTTTTGGATATAGCTATGGTGGATTCCTTATTTCACTCTCAAGAACTAGCGGTACAAGGACCGTCTCTAACTGGTATGAAGTGGAAGCCTAAAAGATCAGGCCATCTATCACGAATTAATAGCCCACTCGGAGCTTTTAAAGGACCACAAGAGTGGATAGTTATTCAATGCATGGAAGCCCAATGGCCTCGTTTCGTTGAAGCAATCGGCCAGCCTGAACTTTTACACGATGAACGCTTTGCTGATCTCAAGGGAAGAATGAAAAATCGGGATGCTCTAAACGACATCATCCAAAAATGGATGCAAAGCTTTGAACATGACCAACAGATCCTTGACATTCTCACCGAAGCTAGAGTGCCTTCTGGCCCTGTTCTTGCTCCTTACGATGCCATAGGGCACCCATATTTTGAGTCAAGAGGAGCAGTGCAACAAATACATGACCCTCTCTTAGGGGATTTGCACATACCAGGCGACCCATTACGATTTTCTGACTTCCCCGACCCATTAGATTTAACGGCACCTACTCTTGGCCAACACAATCTGACTATTCTCCAATCACTTGGATTATCGGAGGAAGAGATAAACCAATTGGTTGATGATGAAGTAATCATCAAAGGAGACACGTGACGACACAACCACTAGATCTTGATGAAGCTGCAGAACTAGATGAAATCGATCCGTTGACAAAACTCAGAGATGAGTTTGAAATACCGAAAAGATCCGATGGGTCGGATCAGTCATATTTTGCTGGCAATTCNTTAGGTTTACTTCCAAAAAGAACTCGGCTGGCTATTCAAGAAGCTGTCGACCAATGGGGTTCAAAAGGCGTTACCGGTCATTTCGATGGTGAAGAAGCCTGGTACCAACTAGATGAAAGCATTGCAGATCTTCAAAAAAATATTGTAGGATGCCACACNTCAGAGACAGGGATAATGGGATCATTAACGACTAACCTTCACATGCTNATGGCTTCCTTCTACCGGCCCGAAGGAAAGAAGCGAAAAATACTCATNGAGCCNCATGCATTCCCATCCGACAGATATGCAGTAGCCGCACAAGTGGANTGGCACGGCGGTGACCCTCGTAATGACGTTGTCACTATCGAAGCAGAGAACCCAGATTCCATTACCCCAGAGGACCTTGATCGTACGCTTCAANATCAAGGGAATNCAATTTGCCTTGCGTTACTGGGTGGAGTCAACTACTACACTGGCCAGTTTCTCGATATCGCTACATTTGCTCCACTTCTGAAAGCCAAGGAGATAACAATCGGACTTGACTTAGCCCATGCGGTAGGAAATGTTCCCCTAGAACTCCATGAATGGGGAGTAGATTTTGCATCATGGTGTACCTACAAATACTTAAATGCAGGCCCAGGCAGCATTGCCGGGTACTTCGTGCACCAACAACATCACGAAAACCAGGATTTAATTCGACTAGCTGGATGGTGGGGGAATGACCCTTCAACCCGATTCGATATGCACGGGCAATCAGATTTTATCCCGCGCCCATCAGCAGATAGTTGGAAAACGTCTTGCCCTTCACTGCTCGCCATGGTTCCACTCAAAGCATCGCTCGACATGTTCGGAGAATATGGAATGGATAGACTACGCGAGCGCTCGATCAGGTTGACAAACTACTTTGAAAAAGGCATTAACGCCATAACAAATATTTCATCAATCACGCCAAAGGAACATGAAAGAAGAGGGTGCCAAATCTCAGTAAGAGTTTCTGGAAGCGCTTCAACGCTGGAGCAAAAGCTAGTCAACCAAGGCATCGTCCCTGATGCAAGAGACCCAGACATTCTTCGTTTCGCACCGGTTCCCATGTATTCCACATTTTCTGATATCGCAATAGGAATAGAAGGGTTAAGTCAACTCCTCCAAAATTAGGGAACCTTGAACCTCCAAAAACTGAAATAGTTTGATAACTTCAATGATCATGACTACACCAAACATTCTTCTCATCGTTTCAGACCAAGAGCGCCAGCGAGACTGGCTACCAGCAGGATTAGATTTACCAGCTCGACAACGCCTTTTAGATGAAGGTTTAGAGTTCACAAATTACTACACGCATACTTCTCCCTGCAGCCCATCGCGAGCAACTCTATTTACCGGACAATATATGTTGCAACATGGAGTTCTTGAGAACTCAACAGGACCCGAAAATACAAATTTGCCGACCTCAACTGCAACGCTAGGGCATATGCTCCGTAACACCGGCTACAAAACTGGGTACAAAGGTAAATGGCACCTTCAGAACCAGCGGTACCCCGAAATGGAAAAATACGGATTCGGAGACTGGGAAGGAAATGATTCAGCATGGTGGGGTCTTCCAGGTACTGGAACTGAATTTGATGAGCCTATAACGGATCAGACAATTACATGGTTAAAAGAAAACGCAACATCTGATAAGCCGTGGTTTCTGACCACCGCTTTCGTGAACCCCCACGACATCATGTGGTTTCCATGCGATCAACCATGGTGGCAAATTCATAACAAAGCCGAAACCGACCATGTCCGTGAGAGGCTAAAAGATAGAGACTGGGGAAGAAAAGAAAATTTTCCTCCCTTTATGTACGAGTTAGATGAGTGGTTCACAGAGTTACCCGCCAATTTCCATGATGACTTACACACGAAACCAGATGTTCATAGACGATGGATGCATGCCATGCTGAAATGGGGTGCNCCNGGAACTATGAACCGCGAAGATGAACATCTATGGCTTCGCTATCTTGATTATTANGTGAAACTACACGAACTCAACGATGCTCAAATGATGAGGATATTCAAAACTCTTGATGAGCTAAATGTNTGGGATGACACAATTATTATTTTCACTTCAGACCATGGTGATCAAGTAGGTTCTCATGGGCTTAGGTCAAAGGGGCCGTGGAACTATCAAGAGACGATGAAAATCCCCTTGTACATGAAAATACCTGGCAAAACCCAAGCAGGAACAAAAACGCATGCTCTAGCAAGCCACGTTGATTTAGCAAAAACTATTGCAGAATTCGGGGGAGTCACAACAAGTGATTACCCAGGTTTAGTTGGCGAAAGTCTTTCACCAATTTTCACTGATCTAGATGCCAAAATAAGAGACTACGTTCTATTCTCCCAGCAATGGCCTTGGTACAAAGGAGTAGAGCACACTAGATACGCTAGCGCCGGTATCTTTGACGGACGACATAAATACTGTAGGTACTATGGCGTCGGAGGGGGGGCTGACGCAGCTGGAGTTCCATTGTCAGGGACTATTCAATTTGACGTCNATAGCCCATTNGAAGACCATGACCATGAATGGTACGACCTNCAGGAAGANCCACATGANCTNGTAAATTTGGCNATGGACCGANCNAANCGAANTGANCTACGNTCACGGTTCAATGAGNTACGTGCAATCGAGGACGTGGANTACGCNCCAATCCCNTNGTAACGTAAAAGTTATATAAATTGCTAATCTATTCAAATATGTTGCGACAAGAGCGAATATTTGGCAGAATAATCAGGTTGGACAACCTGTCCAACGCCTTTAAATAATTATTAAGAGGGGAAATTATATGCGAAATAGACGTCTATTTAGACTTCTAGCCATATTGTTTGCTTTCACTCTTGTCGCCGCAGCTTGTGGCGATGACGATGATAGCTCTTCAAGTAGTGAATCTTCAGCGAGCAGCACTGATTCTTCTACTGAAGGTTTGAACATTGGTACGTTGCTACCTGAGACCGGGCCACTGGCATTCTTGTCAGCCCCAATGCTCGAAGGTGTCAACATGGCTATTAGAGATATTAATGCCGCTGGTGGTGTCAACGGTGCAGATGTTAACTTGAGTCCTGGTGACTCTGGAACTGATGCAGAGATTGCCAATGCCACGGTTGACCGGTTAATTACCGAAAATGTAGATGCCATTATTGGCGCTGCGTCTTCTGGTACTACCGGTTCAGTGATTGAAAAGATCACAAAAACTAATGGTATTACACAGTGTTCACCATCTAACACAGCCGCTGGTCTCGGAGTTTCTAGTGACAGTGACAACGGAAACTATTTCCGTACCGCACCGTCTGATGACCTTCAGGCTCCGTTGTTAGCTAACGTCGTACTGGGTGATGGTTTTACAAATGTGGCTGTCGTAAGCCGCGCCGATGATTACGGTGTGGGCTTTAATGCTGAACTCGAACCTGCGATTGAAGCTGGTGGTGGAACAGTAGTTTACAGCACGCCGTACGCACCAGAAGCTACAAGCTTCGATGATGTCGTACAAGACGTGGTAGCATCAGGTCCTGATGCTGTCGTACTGGTTGCTTTCGAAGAAGGTTTCCAAATTATCCAAGCCATGATTGAACAGGGCGCAGGCCCAGATGCCATCCAGATTTACATCACGGATGGTATGGCAACAGGTGAACTAGGGGCGGTAATCGATCCGGAAAACCCAGGTATTGCTGAAGGTATGAAGGGAACTGCACCAGCTGCTGCTCCTGAGAGTGGTGCTGCGTTCTTCCCAGCCGCCTTTGAAGAATACGCACCTGGTGTACCTTCGATCTACTCATCTCAGTCATATGACTGTGCGATTCTAATCGCTCTAGCTGCTGAAGCAGCTGGGTCTAATGACTCAGCCGATATCTCAGCTGCGATGGTTGATGTCAGCCGTGACGGTGAGAAGTGTTCAACATTTGCCGATTGTAAAGATCTACTTGCAGGTGGAACCAACATTGACTACGACGGTGCTTCAGGCTCCATCGATTTCCTTGATGCGGGTGAACCAGGTGCAGGTATCTATGATATTTATGACTTCGACGAAAATGGTGTACAACGAGTTCTTGAACAGCAAACGTTCACAGCCGGATCAGCTCCAACACAGGCAGCTGCTCCAGCAGAACCGGATTATACACTTCCTGAAATGACAACAATGAGCACCACTTGTGCTCCTTCAATTTCTGCACTACCTCAATGGATAGCGATAGAAGAAGGACTCTACGAGGCTCTGAACCTCGAACTTGAATGTGTTCAGATCGGCAGTGGACCAGAAACAGCAGCTGCTCTCGCTTCAGGCGAAGCAGATATCGCTGCGAACATTTACAACAACGTCTTCCCACTGCTTAACAATGGGCTTGAAGTTGTCGTATTCATGGAAACACTGCTCTATAACCTCTTCGATGTCATTGTTGATGCAGACTATGCTGCAGCAAACGGCATAACTGAGGGTATGGATTGGCAAGAAGCTATGGAAGCACTTGACTGCACCAACGTTGGTGTTGTGGCTCGAAATGCTGCAGCTGAGGATCTCGCAAGGATCCTAATTCAGTCCGCAGGACTAGATGAGAGCTGCTTCACATACGTAGCAGTTGGTCTACAACCAATACCAGGACTGCAAGCTAATGAAACAGATTGGACCGTAACATTCGATCCATTCCAAGTTGTTGCTGTGGAAACTGGCTTGGGTCTTAACCCATTCTCAATTCAACGAGGCGAAGGTCCTCCAGGACTTGATTGGCCAGGCCTAGTCTATATGACTGGTAAAAACACATTTGATAATAAGCAAGCTGAACTCTGTGCTTATAAAGCAGGAACTATAGCGGCCACAAATTGGCTAGCTGACCCTGCAAATGCAGAGCGAGCCGGTGAAATTGCAGCTACTCGTTTAGCTGAAGCTCTTCACCCACAAATACCAGCGCTTATTGCTAAATATTCAAGCGGATTCAGCCTTACAGGCGACATCCAATTTGGCCAGATTGAAACTATCAGCCAAATTTCTGTTGACGTCGGCAAGACCGATCGACTGTTTGCCGCTGACGAGGTAGCACAGGACCTTAGCTGCTAAAAGCAGTTGGGTCTTAGAGATACCACTCGGGGCCGGTGCTTAGGTACCGGCCCCGAAAAACCTTTTGTAAGATAAGAAATATAGGAATCAAGATTATGACTAATAGTGTTGACATAGAAAACGTTTCACTGGTCTTCGGCGGTGAGGGTAACAATCCGGTCCTGGCTGTAGACACCATCAATATTGCAATTCCCAAAGGCCAATTCGTAGCCATCGTTGGTCCTAGTGGCTGTGGGAAAACAACAGTGCTTAACATGTTGTCAGGTTTGATTCCTCCGACAGCTGGATCAGTTAAACGAAATGGTAAGGAAGTTGACGGACCAAGTCGAGATGTCGGTTATATGTTGGCACGTTCTGCACTCAGCCCATGGAGAACAGCGATACGTAATATAGAGATGGGATTACAAATACACGGGGTTGACAAACAAGCAAGACGAGAACGCGCCCTTGAGCTGATTTCTTTATTGCACCTAGATGGGTTTGAGAATTCCTACCCATCTCAACTTTCGCAAGGAATGCGACAACGAGTAGCGATTGCACGAACATTGGCTATTGAACCGGACTTATGGTTAATGGATGAACCGTTTGGGGCATTAGATGCTCAAACTCGAATAAAAGTTCAAGGCGAATTCATAAACCTCTGGGAAAGTTCTGGAGAAAGTTCAGTGATCTTCGTAACCCACGACCTAGAAGAGGCGGTTTTGTTGGCCGATCGAGTCATTGTAATGACTGCAAGACCGGGCCGTATCAAAAGCGATACGTTAATTGATTTGCCAAGACCAAGAGTAATAGATGAACTCCGATTCGATGACAAATTTAAAGAAGCGGAACACAGGATATGGAAGGAACTTCGTGATGAAATCATTTGACGCAGATTTATCCGAATCAAGTAAGAACGTAACAGATAATTCTCAAGAAATAACTGCCGAGGAAGATCGTTTCGATATGTCGCTAATTCTGGAAGTACCCAGATGGAAGAGGGTTCTTAAAGCCATTGACCTACCAGTGCAATTTGTTCGGATAGGTCTTCTAGCTCTAATTATCTGGGCATGGGAATCTCGCACCATCTTCAAAGGATGGAGCCCGTTTTCTTGGCTCGGCTGGGACTATGCACTATTTCCAGAAATTATCCCCCTATTCCAAGGAGTACCCAGCGAAGCAGGGGAATTCTTATTGGAGATATGGGATGACTCACTCTTTTGGTCTGATTTTTGGGTAACGCTTCAGGAAGCCCTTCTCGGCTTTCTCATTGGATCTAGTTTAGGCTTCATCGTAGGACTCTTACTTGGAAGTTTCAGAAAGGCAGCAAAAGTACTTTCTCCCTTTCTAATATTCACCAATGCTGTTCCAAAAATTGCACTCGCCCCTATTCTTATCCTCTGGTACGGGGTTGACATAGCTTCAAAAGTTGCATTAGCAACGATAATTGTCTTCTTCATTGTCCAAATACCCGTGCAAGCTGCTGTAAGTGGTGTCGATCCGGATCTTGATGTTGTCGCAACATCTATGGGGGCTACACAGTCTCAAAAATTCAGATTTGTTGTAATTCCGGGTATTCTCGGGCCCC
Source organism: Acidimicrobiaceae bacterium (assembly GCA_002713485.1). Classification (GTDB taxonomy): domain Bacteria; phylum Actinomycetota; class Acidimicrobiia; order Acidimicrobiales; family UBA8592; genus UBA8592. The sequence continues at coordinate 2,316 of PAWI01000015.1, read as the reverse complement.
TATTTGGAGCTCTACGACTCTCTGCTATCTACTCAATACTCGCGGTTGTCCTTGGAGAGTTCATTGTATCTAAACGAGGGTTAGGCCAGCGTCTGCTTTCCGAGACGAATAACTTTGGTATGAGCAACGCTATAGCCTTAATCACTATCCTTGCAGGCCTTGCTCTTCTCTTTAATGCAATCATTGGCATGATGGAGCGAAGGTTCTTGAGGTGGCAAGATACTGAAGCACGAGGAAAAGTTGTTTCTCTATAATTCTAAATCCTTAAGCAAAGCGCCAAATTAAATGGGAAAGCGTGGAAGGCCTGCCGGAGTAGATAGCTCAGTGACCCGCAAACGCATTCTTGATGCTGCACGAAGCGTCTTCTCTATGAAAGGCTATGATGGTGCCTCAATCTTAAAGATAGCGGAAACTGCTGATCTCGTTCCCAGTGCCATCTATCATCACTTTGAGAATAAAGAAACCCTTTATATGGCAGTGTTTGAAGATACCGCAGACGCGATTTGGGGGAGTGTCTCTTTAGCATCTGAAGAGAAAACGTTAGTTGAAGCTTTTAGCCACCTCATAGAATCAAGCCGCAAGATAGCTGACGACTTTCCCGGCCATTCCGCATTTCTTGGAGCTATGCCACATGAAGCCCGATTTCATCCAGATTATGAAAAGCTTATGAATCGCAGGGCTGAATTCCAAGATCAAACATTTCAATCATTAGCTTCACTTGGGAAAAGAACAGGTGAATTCCCTGAACTTTCCGAGTCTGAATTGAAAGAAGTTATCCGGTGTCTTGTCATGGGGTGGTTCTTTGAACGACATTTCCGGCATGCTGAAATACCTGGAAGCGGTGATAGCATCGCAAAATTCATCAGAGTCATTACTTAGCCACACTGCACTAGTTAATATTTTGAGAGTTGAATCTCCAATCGAACTTCGAATGATTCGGTGATGTCTAATTCGCATCTAGCACTGTATTTACTGCCGTTAAGCAAAGGCAATTAAAAATTTAAATCTGACCGTAATCTTTCAGTACCTGAATCGACCGTGTTCCCATTGCGATTGCAAGCTCACGAACACGTGGGATCGTAGGATCATTAATTAGAGGAATTGAACACGCAATAGCGAAACTATAAAAGAGCGAGGACTCATAAACTTCCTTCAAATTATCAAAACTGATTTTAAGTCCAGATCTTTCTAACTCTTCAGCATAAAATTTTATGAGGTCTTGTTCCAAGCGTTTTCGATTTTCAATAGTTAGGGACTGAATAAGGAAATAGGCAAAGTCAAACACGGGTGGTGCAATACAAGAGCCTTGCCAGTCAATGAGTGCAACAGATTCACCATCCAGGGAAAATAGCAGGTTATCTGCCCTCAAGTCACTATGGATAAATGTAGAAGGAAATTTTGCAGTTCGGCACAACATTTCATCTACTTGGTCAGCCAGATCTTCCCCTGTCTTATCAATCAATGAGAGTGAAATTTCCCCATCAAGTAATTTGGCCAAATGCTCCCAGCCATTTCGTGTAATAGCGGTTAAGTTGGTACGTCTCCGCTCGTCATCCAATCGCGGCAGCCAACTAAGTGTCTCCAACTTAGGGTCATTCCACCAAAACGCATGCAATTTTGCCATTTCAGCAATCACAAGCCGGGCTTGCTTCTCCGATAGACCAGTTATCTGATCTACTGAAGTATCTGCAACAATCATTTCTTGCAGCAAAACAAATTCTGCCGTTTCATCGTTATACCATGATCCTATAAATTGAGGAACGCTAACAGGTGCGGATGATAACAACTCACTGTAACTTCGAAGTTCACGTTGATGGGTATGTCCACGCTTAGCAATATCTAAAGTTTCTTCACGAAGAGCTGCGAATTTTGCAACAAGAATCAAAGGTTCCATAGATTCATTACGAAAGGAAATCTTCAGTTTAAAAATCTCCCCGAGCATTCCGCGGTCTTCCCCGATTCGTTCAGCTTTAAATTCAGAGACCTCTTCGCCAACTGCATCACTAAGAAAAGATTCAGTTAGTTCACTAATCGAGACTGGAAATGGCGGAGGATTAATCACGCTTTAGCCTGAAGTGAAACAAATTCCTCAATTTCAGCTTCACGCAGACGTTGATACCATTCTCGAATTTCTGCTCGTCGATTTCGATCCATAGCGAGATTAACTAGCTCATGGGGGTCCTCCTGAAGATCATAGAATTCATGTTCTTGATCATCAAAATGAGCATCCTCAGTAAAGATTTTTGGCCCTTCAATAGGAGTACCTCGCGTAGTACTTGAACCGCCAACACCGTAATACCGACAGTATTTATAACG